>JAZFSB010000218.1:0-10155 GCA_036445935.1 Alphaproteobacteria bacterium
CTCAAGCGCGCCGCGTTCCAGCACCTTGCCGTGATACATCACCACGATCTCGTCGGCGACATTTGCGACCACGCCCAGATCATGGGTGATCATCAGCACCGACATGCCGAGTTCCTGCTGCAAATCGCCCAGCAACTTGAGGATCTGGGCCTGGATGGTGACGTCCAATGCTGTTGTCGGTTCGTCGGCGATCAGCAGCCCCGGTCGGCACACCAGCGCCATCGCGATCATGGCGCGCTGGCGCAGCCCGCCGGACAGCTCGAACGGATAGGTGCGCAGCGCCTGCATCGGGTCGGGAAAGCCAACCAGCCGCAGCATGTCGGCGGTCAGCTCTACCGCTTCCGCCGTGCCGCAGTCGCGGTGCAGCTCCAGCGCCTCGGTGATCTGGTTGCCGATCGAATGCAGCGGCGACAGCGACGTCATCGGTTCCTGGAAAATAATCGAAATGCGCCCGCCCCGGATCGCCCGCATGTCGGGCCCGTCGGCGTCCAGCGCGACAATGTCGGTGTCGCCGCCCCCGTCCGTATCGCGCAACAGGATGCGCCCGTCGGTGATGGTCGCGCTGTTCGGCAGGATACGCATGATTGATTGCGACACGACCGACTTGCCCGAGCCCGATTCGCCGACCAACGCCACTGTCTTGTTTTGTGGGACGCGGAACGACACCCCGTCGACCGCCTTGATCACCGCCTCATGCAGGCGGAACTCGACCTTCAGATTCTCGACGTTGAGCAAATCGGTCATCGGCGATGCTCCGCCGGGACGCCAAAGCCCCCCAGGTTTTCCTGGGTTGCCGGGGATAGTGCGACGCCATTTGCCGCCGCCGCCGCCGCCGCGCGACGGACAATCGCGGGAAAGCCGTCCAGGGTCGAATCCAGCCGCACAACTACTCCCTCACTCCTGAGCGTCACCTGCATCCATCCCTGATCACGCGCTTTTCTAGTCGTATAGTAGCGCATTTCCAATGCCGATAACGCCCCCCAGGCAACTTTCTTTGGCGAAAACCCTGAAATAAGGAGCGAGTCTGTGTCGAGCGTCACAGCCATGCGCTGCCGCGCCCAGGTGCGCATCCCGAATATCGCGAACAAAATTGCCAGACCGCCGAGCACCAACCCGGCGGCACTTGTGGGTGGCACGGCATAAAGCGGCCCCAGCGACAAGGCCAGCCCAGCCCCGCCGCGCGCGAAATCGCCCCGGATCGCGGCCGGCGGATAACGCAGCGGCGTCATGCCGTCCCGGTCCGCTGGTCGACAAGCTCGCGCAGCGCGCGGGCGCTGGCCGCCGCCCCGCCGGTATCAAGGGCTGCTTCGGTCGGTTCGGGGCCCGTCAGCGCGTCGGCCACGGCTTCGGCCAGCGTTTCGGGCCCAAGCGCGTTCTCGTGCAACAGCTGCAACGCGCCCCTTCCCGCAAGCAATTCGGCGCGCAGCGTCTGTTCGGTCTCCTTGCCGCCGGCATAAGGCGCGATCACCGCGCGGCAGCGCGCCGCCAGCACATCCATCACCGTATTGTAGCCGCCCTGCGAGATCGACAGGTGACAGTTGGGCAGCATGGCGGTGAAGTCAGGTCGGGCGCGCTCGACAATAATCCCGCCCTCTGCCTCGTTGGTCAGGTCGCGGAACACCGATTCCGGCAGCGACGGTCCGGCCAGAAGCCGCCAGGTTCGGTCCCGCGCCGTTGTCATCGCCCGCGCGGCCAGGGCGGCGCGCAGCAGCGGCTCGCTCAGCGCGCCGCCGCCGGCCGACACAATGACCTCGCCCGCGCCGATGCCGCTCGCCACCAGCCCGGGCGATGGCGGATCGACCACGTAGCCGGTGTGGCGAATACGATCGGCGATTTCATGCGCCAGAGGAAAGGTGCGCTCGAACGGGATCAATGTCGGGTCGCCATGCACCAGAACCAGATCGAAATATTCACGGGCCAGTGCCAGCATCTGGGTGGTCCGTATGGGTTTGGATGGCGGCACCAGGATGTCGCGTACCGAACAGACGATGGCGGGCGGCCGTGCCCGTGCCTTGGCGGCGTTCAGCAGCGGCAGCAACTCGTGGCGCAGCGCGCGTCGGCCGAACGGGAACAGTTCGGTCACGATGATATCCGGTTCAAGGGTGGCGAAGGTTTCCAGCAACCTGTCGCGCCGCTCAAAGCGCAACTCGTCGCCCACCTCGCGGTCATCGGCCCCGACCAGGGACTTGAAGGTCACGTCGGCGGCCCGCATGGGCGAAAGCTGGACGAACGCGGCATTGCCGATATCCAGCCCGGGAACCTCATGGCCGCCGGAAACGATGGTCACGGAAAACCCCGCCCCTTCCATTGCGCGGGCCAGGCAGGCGGCCCGTTTAAGGTGGCCGATGCCGAGCAGGTGCTGGACGTGGAACAGGACGCGGGCGCGGGTCACTTCAATTCCAGGCTGACATTGAGTCGTTCGATGGTGACGACGCCGTTTTCGTCGACCGCGAACAGGTGGACGCTCGACCAGTCCATCTTGGCTGGCGGTTTGCCCATCATAATCCAGCCGGTGGCCAGTGATAATGCCGCCCGGATGATGCCCTGATGGGCGACCGCCCCGGTGTCGCGCCCCGATAAGGCGACGCCTGCCGCCCATTCGGCGAAACGGGCACGCACTTCGCGTGGGGATTCTCCGTTATGCGGCCTGAGATCGATCCCCTGCGCGGTGCGCTCGCGGAACCCGTCGCCGTATCTCTCGATCAGCTCGTCACGGGTGAAGCCTTCCCAGTCGCCCCAATCCATTTCGATCAGCGAGGGCTCGGGTCGGGGCGTCAGCCCCAGCGCCGCCGCTGTCTGCTGGGCCCGGGTCAGCGGGCTCGCCACCCAGTCGTAATCATGAAATTCCGCCGGCAGGGTCCAGCCATCCACCTTGCGTTCGCCATCCACGCTCAGCGGCACGTCGGTCTGGCCCTGCAGCCGATGCTGCTCGTTCCATTCGGTCGGGCCGTGGCGGATCAGCGCGATGCGGGTCATGCCGCCCGCCGCTTTGCCGCGACCGCGCGAAGCGCCGCGTCCAGCATGGCCGCCGCCATATCCAGCGAATGATCGCGCGCCGCCGTGGCGCTGGCTGTTTCGCCCATTGCCTGCCTGCCTGCCGCGTCCCCCAGCAGTTCCGCCACCGCGGCCGCGAAGGCGACGTCGTCGCCTGCCGGTGTCAGCAGCCCGGTTTTGCCGTCGCGCACGATGCCGGCCACGCCGCCCGACCGTCCCGCGATCACGGCAAGCCCCGCCGCCTGAGCTTCCAGAATGGCCATGCCGTAGGCTTCATTGATCGCTGGCCAGACCAGGATATCGGCGGCGGCGTAAAGCGCCGCAAGCGCATCCGGCGCGCGCTCGCCCAGCCAGCGCACGCGCGCCGCCGGCAAGGCGGTGAACAGGGCTTCAACCTCGGCCCGCGCCACGCCATCGCCGGCGATGACCAGCGTCCAGGGCCGGTCATCCAGCCGCGCCATCGCGGCGGCCAGAACACGGTAGGATTTCAGTTTGTCGCCTGGTCGCATCATCGCCACCGCAAGTAGCACCGGGGATGCCGGATCGATCCCGTGTGCGGCGCACAAGGCCCGGCGATGGCGTGCGCGCTGGGTCGCGGTATCGGCCAGCGGCGCGGTCTCGACGAAGGGCGGCAACGCCGTCCAGCGCACGCCATCGCGCAGTAGCGGCGTTACACAAGCGGCATCCACCGGGTTCGGCCCGATAATCGCGTCGGCGGCGTGGATCGCGTGTGCCGCCGCCTCGTGCCCGACCGCCCACGGCCCGCCCGCGCGCTTCGGTGCGTGCGATGCCTCGGCGATGACATAGGGAATGCCGAGCGCCCGGCTGACCGCCGGGCCGATCCAGTCGGGCGCCTTGTAATGTACGGGATAGCTGAGCCATAGCTCGGGGCGGCTGGCGGCGGGGGCGGCCCACCAGCGCGCGGCCAGCCGCGCCCCCAGCCGGGCGCCTAGCGCGCCAAGCCGGCGTTGGCGCGCCTCATCCGGCGCTCCCTGCCAGACCCTGAACCGGCTGGCCAGGGTGACATCGTGGCCGGCGTGCCCCAGCGCCGCTATCAGCAGCCGCGCCATGCGCCGGTCGCCCGACGGGTTGGGCGCGTCGGGCGGCTTCATCGGGGCGTAAAAGGCGATCCGCATTATGCCCGGCGCCGGGTTGCGTGTTCATCGGCGTTGTCGTCCATCGGCGCCAGCCCGTCGGCGGCGAACAGGGCGGCGATCCGGCTTATGCCGCGGCGATTGTCGAACCGGTCGGCGACGATGCGCCGTCCCGCCGCGCCCATCGCCTGACGCGTGGCGGGATCGGCGATCAGGGCGGCCAGCCTGTCCGCCAAGGCCGCTGCGTCGTCCGGTGGCGCGAGGGCGCCGTTGACGCCGTCTTCGATCAGTTCGGGCACCGAAGCGGCGTTGGATGCCACGCAGGCGAGACCCTGGCTTTGAGCCTCGACCAGCACGTTGGGCAACCCGTCGCGGTCGCCGTCGGCGGCAATGCGGTTAGCCAGCACGAACAGATCAGCCGCGCGATAGGCGGCCAGCACATCCGCCTGCGCCACGGCCCCGCGCCAGTCGATGCGGTCCGACAGCCCGGCGCGCCCGGCCCTTGCCTTGAGCGCGCCGCGTAGCTCGCCACCGCCGATATGCACCCAGCGCCAGTTTAGTCCGGCAGGTAAAAGGGCAAGCGCGTCAATCAGCACGTCGTGGCCTTTTTTCGGCACCGCGCGCCCGACGGTCAGCAGCATCACCGGATCGTCTTCATTGGACCCGTCGCGGGCCGGGCGTGGAGAGTCTGGGGCGGCAAAGCGGGCCAGATCGATACCGTGATAGACCAGCGATACGCGCGCAGGCTCCGGCGCCAGTGGAATCAGCGCGGCCAGCGCGCCCTGCGAACACGTCACGGCCCAATGGCAATCGGCCAGTTTTTCGCGAATTTCCCACGCCGGCGTCGTCCATATGTCGCGGGCATGCGCCGAGAAGCTCCAGTCCAGGCCGCGCATCTGCGCCGCGTAGCGCGCGACCGAAGCGGGGGTGTGCAGAAAATGCGCGTGCAGCCGGACGACGTCGGCGGGCAGCTCATGCGCCAGAACCAGCGCCTGGCCGAAACGGCGTATCCGGTTGGGGCTGGGGTCACGCCTGAGGTCACGCCACCAGGTGGCAAGGGCCGTGCCGTATCCGGCCAGCCGGCGCGCAGCCCACCAGCCGCGCAGCACGCGGCCCGGCTCCTGGTATAGATATTCCGGCAGGTAGTTGACCGGCGCCGTGATTTCGCCGTGCACGGGATGGCTGGCGCGGTCGGTCGGGTGGCGCAGCGACACGATGCGCAGCGTCATGCGGGCGCGTTGCAGCCCCAGGATCTCCTCGGCGATAAAGGTTTCCGACAGGCGTGGATAGCCCTTGAGGACGACCGCGACGGTGCCCGTCATTTGTATTAACCGTTCTGGCGGGCGACCGCGACGGGTCTGCGCGCCCGGCCTTCCATCACCAGATCGGCCAGCCGATTGACGTTGTCGAGCCCGTCGAGCAGCCCTGGCACCACGATTTCCGACGGGCGGCGCTGCTGCGGCAGATGGTGCAAGGCGGTGGCCATGATTTGTGCATCGGGGTTCTCGCCGGCGACCAGGAAGTTGATCAGCCCCAGATCGCCGGCGCGCTGGGCGCGGATGAGCTGTTCGCGCCGGGGCACCGTGCGCGGCACGATCAGCGCGGGCTTGTCGAATGACAGGATTTCGCAGAACGTATTGTAGCCGCCCATGCCGACCACGCCGGCCGCGCGCGCCAATAATGTTTCAAAGCCCGGATCGAAGGTGATGGCCTCGGCATGGTCAAGCCGGTTCACCCGGTCGAGAAAGGCGGCTTGGGTATCCTGCGGCATGAAGGGCCCCAGCACAAATAAGGCGGGATAGGCCATGTCCGAATCCAGCTCATAGGCGCGCAGCGCCCAGTCGATCAGCGCCTCGCCATCGCCGCCGCCGCCCGCGGTGATCAACAGATAGGGCCGGTCGAGCGGCGGATCGCTCCGCGTGATGCGGCCGGTTCCCTCGGCGTCGCGGCGCAGATAACCGGTATAGATGGTCTTGTGGTGGACCGAATCGGGCAGGGCAATTTCTTCCAGCGGGTTGCAGATCTGCGGCAGCCCGTAGACCCAGATCTGGTCATACAGGTCGCGCAGCGCCGGCATGACGTTCTTGCGCCGCCACTCCTCGGCCAGCAACTCAGGGTCGTCCATTACGTCGCGCAGGCCCAGCACCAGCGGCACGCCGCGCGCCTTGAGAATCTTCAGAGTCTCCTGCACCTCGCCACGCAGGCCGAGCGGTTCCTTATCGACGATGAACAGGTCGGGGTCGAACGCTTCCGCCGTGTGGCGGATGATCGATTCGCGCAGCGCCAGCGTTTCGTCGATTTCCAGGCTCAGGCTGTGCGATGTGTAGTCGCCATCGCGTAATTTGATCACCCCGGGGATGCGGACGAAATCGACCCGTGGGCGAAAATTGAAACTGCCAATGATGGGTGAGCCCGACAGGATGAGAACCGACATGTCGTGATGCGCCGCAACCAGCGCATGCGCGATGGCGCGGCATCGGCGCAGGTGCCCCAGCCCGAAACTGTCGTGGCTATAGATCAGAACCCTCTGAGCCATATTGGTTTTTTCTCCCCTAGCGAAACAGCGGAAAACTATGACACAGAGCCCGCGTCCGCCAAAGCCATCTTTCGCGCCACCAGGTTAACAACGTGGCTTGCTTATCGCGCCCGGTCGCGCAACGATTGCCCCGCGGTGCCTGCCTGGCGTAGAACAACAAGGCGACAACCGGCGGGGGACCGGGTGGAAAAAAGTATCTATCAATACATCCTGCGCTACAGCAAGCGCCGGCAGGTCATCATCACTTTTATGGCGGCGGGTTCGCTCCCGTTTCTGTACGCCTTCTACGAGCTGCCGAAGCGTATTGTCAACGAAGCGATCCAGGCCAAGACCACCTCCTATCCGCTTACCTATTGGGGGATCGAGCTCTCCCAGACCGATTATCTGTTCACGCTCTGCGGCCTGTTTCTCGCGCTGGTGCTGATCAACCAGAGTTTCAAATACACCATAAACGTCTATCGCGGGCTGACCGGCGAACGCATGCTCAGGCGCCTGCGCTACGATCTTTACTGGCGCGTGCTGCGCTTTCCACAGCCCACCTTCCGCAAGATGTCGCAGGGCGAGATCATTCAGATGATCAACGCCGAGGTCGAGCCGCTGGGCGGCTTTATCGGCGATTCGTTTTCCATGCCGGCGTTCCAGGGCGGGACGCTGCTGGTGATCGGGGGCTTCCTGTTCGTACAGGATATCTGGCTGTTCAGCGCCGCGATCATGTTCTACCCGCTGCAGTTCTATCTAATTCCCAAGCTGCAGCGCCAGGTGAACCTGCTTGCCAAGCGCCGCGTCCAGCTTGTGCGCTCGCTTTCCGACCGCATCGGCGAGACGGTCGCCGGCGCGCAGGAAGTCCATGTCCACAATACCGCCCGGCTTGAGCTCGCCGAATTCTCGCGCCGGTTGGGCGAGGTGTTCCAGACCCGCTACAGCATCTTCCTGTGGAAATTCGTCATCAAGTTCATCAACAACACGGTGAACCAGTTGGGCCCGTTCTTCTTCTACTCGGTTGGCGGATATTTCGTCATCCAGGGCCGGCTCGAACTCGGTACGCTGGTCGCGGTGCTGGCCGCCAACAAGGATTTGGCGGCGCCTTGGAAAGAGCTGCTCAACTACTACCAGCGCCGCGAGGACGCCCGCATTAAGTACGAGCAGGTGGTCGAGCAGTTCCAGCAGGTCGGCATGATGGACGAGAAAATCCAGATTGACGAACCCGATGAGGTCAAGCCGCTGCGCGGTATGCTGTTGGCGTCCGCGGTCCGGCTCGAGGACGATACCGGTCATGCGCTGGTCGACGGCGCCTCGTTCGAGATCGCCGCCGATGAGCAGGTTGCCATCGTCGGCGCGGGCGGCAGCGGCAAGGATCACCTGGCGATGATCCTGGCGCGGCTGCTGGAACCGACCGGCGGATCGCTGAACATCAACGGCGCCAAGCTCGCCGATTTGCCGGAAGCCGTGACCGGGCGGCGGTTTGGCTATGTCGGTGGAACGACACCGCTATTTTCCGCCTCGGTCCGCGACAATCTGTTCTACGGGCTGAAGCACCGCCCGCTCACCCCGCCCGATTACGATGACGCGGCGCAAGGCGCGCGCGCGGCATTCGACTCCGAGGCCTCCGCCTCGGGTAATTCGGTCGACGACCTGGCCGCCGACTGGGTGGATTACGCCGCCGCCGACGTCGCCGATCCGGGCGCGCTGACGAAGCGATCGCTGGAAATGCTCGAGAAGGTCGATATGCGTGACGACATCTACGAGATGGGGCTGCGCGGCGCCTTTGATCCGTCGACCCGGCCCGAGCTGGCCGAGCGTTTGCTGATAGCGCGCAAGGCGTTCCACGACCGGCTGGAGGATCCCCTGCTTGCGCCACTGGTCGAGGCGTTCGATTCCGATCTCTATAACGACAACGCGACGGTGGGCGAAAACCTGCTATTCGGCCGCCCCGTGGGAAATACGTTCAATCTCGACCATCTCGCCGAGCACCCCTACGTGCTCGAGGTGCTCGATACCGCCGAGCTGGCCGACGACATGTTGCAGGCCGGCCGGCAGGTCGCCGCGACCATGGTCGAGCTGTTCGCCGACCTGCCGCCGGGGCACGAGTTTTTCGACCGCTATTCCTTCATTTCGCACGAAGATTTGCCGATTTTCCAGGCGCTGCTGTCGCGTCTCGGCCGCGAAGGGGTCGACGCGCTCAAGCCCGAAGAGCGCACCATGCTGCTGTCGCTGCCCTTCCGTCTGTCACCGGCGCGCCACCGGCTCGACGTCATTGACGACGCTCTGAAACAAAAAATCATGCGTGCGCGCCATATTTTCTGGGAGAATTTGCCCGAAAACCTGAAAGGCACGGTCGAACGGTTCGACCGGGACAGCTATACCGCGGCCGCCTCGCTACAGGACAATATCCTATTCGGCAAGGTCGCCTACGGCCAGGCACGCGGCCAGGAACGCATTGGCGCCGTCATCGCCGAGGTGGTGGACGAGCTGGATCTGCGCGCGGCGATGATGGAGGTTGGTCTTGATTTCCAGGTCGGCATTGGCGGCGGGCGCCTGTCCTCGGCACAGCGTCAGAAGCTGGCGCTGGCCCGCGCCCTGCTCAAGCGGCCCGATATCTTGGTGCTTAACGAAGCCACCGCTTCGATCGACGGGACCGGCCAGATTCGCGTCATGGAACAGATTTTGAAGGAATTCGAAGGCCGCTGCGTGATATGGGTGCTGCATCGCGCGAGCCACGCGGCCCGCTTCGGCCGGGTTCTGGTGATGCATGGTGGGCGGGTGGTCGAACAGGGCGACTACGCCCAGCTCAACAAGGATGGCAGCGTGCTACAAGACCTGGTGGCCGCGGAATGAAGCGGCGAAGGAGGATAAGGTGAGCCTCAACGAAGAAGTTGAAATTCTACGCAATATCTCGCTGTTCGCGAAGATAGAGCCAAGCAAGCTCAAACTGCTGGCCTTCGCCAGTGACCGGGTCGTCTTCGCGCCCGGCCAGGAGCTGTTCCATCAGGGCGATTCGGGCGATACCGCCTACATCATCATCAGCGGCGAGGCGGATATCCTGATCGACGGGGCCAATGGCCCGATCAAGGTCGCCTCCGTCGGCAAGAGCGACATCGTGGGCGAAATCGCGATCCTGTGCGACGTGCCCCGCACCGCCACCGTCAAGGCGACCGATGCCGAAGCCCTCACGACCCTGGCGATCGCCAAGGACCTTTTTTTCGATATGGTCTGCGAATATCCACAAATGGCGATCGAAATCATGCGTGAACTGGCCAGCCGGCTGGAAAAAACCACCAACCAGCTGCGCGACGCGCTGGCCGCCGCGGGTTAGCAGGCTGCTGAAAAACCCAATTTTATGGCCGTCTGCTTCGAGACGCTCACCGTGCTCGCTCCTCAGCATGAGGGAAGCTATTGAAATATCACAATCCTCATCCTGAGGAACGACCCGAAGGGGCGTGTCTCGAAGGATGTGCAACAGCTCAAAACAGTTTTTCAGCAGCCTGTTAGCGGCCTGATCGTGCCAAATTCGAAATGATAGCGGGGCGCGCC
>JAZFSB010000219.1:0-12168 GCA_036445935.1 Alphaproteobacteria bacterium
TCGAGCAGCCTTGGCATCAGCTCGGTGAGAATTTCCCGCGCCCGCGCCGAACGGGTCGCCCGGTAACGGCCATGGTGCCAGGCGCGGATCATCGACGAGATCGCCGCCGTCTCGTGGAATCCCATCCCGGCCAGCGTGTTCAGCGTGTCGGGATGGTCGTCGGCGCCGGTGAAGACCAGCGTGCCCGGCCCGGCGAGGTCGGCTTCGTCTTCGAACAGCCCGGCGTAGTAATCCTCGACCAGATGGAGCCGTTGCGACAATGCCTCGGAGAAGCTTTCGGTGTCCGCATAGCCCATGAACACGGCGAACTGGTCAAGGCGCTCGGGCGTGTCGGGAATATCGTGCGTCTGCTGGTCGTCGATCATTTGCAGCCGATGCTCGACAGTGCGCAGGAAGCGGTAGGCCTCGCCAAGTTGTTCCGGCGCGTCCGCCTGAATGTGACCCGCCTCGGCCAGCCGGCGCAGCGCCTCGCAGGTCGCGGGCACGCGCAATGACGCATCGCGTCCGCCCCAAATGAGTTGCTGGGTCTGGGCGAAGAACTCAATTTCCCGGATGCCGCCCCGGCCCAGTTTCACGTTATGCCCGGCAATCGCGATTTCCGCGCCGCCGCGATGGGCGTTGATTTGCCGCTTGATGGACTGAATGTCCTGGATGGCGTCGAAATCCAGGCTGCGACGCCAGATGAAGGGGCGCAGGATTTCGAGAAACGCGGTCCCCGCGGTGATGTCGCCGGCTACCGGGCGCGCTTTTATCATGGCGGCGCGTTCCCAGTTCTGTCCGGCGCTTTCGTAGTAGGTTTCGGCCGCGATGGTCGAGAGGGCGGGCGGTGTCGAATTCGGATCGGGCCTGAGTCTGAGATCGGTGCGGAACACGTAGCCGTCGTTGGTGCGTTCCTCGAGGATGCGGATCAGGCCGCGCGCGAGACGGACAAAAAATTCCTGCACCGAGGTCTTGCCGGTATAGGTGACACGATCATGGTCAAACAGCAGGATCAGGTCGATGTCGCTCGAATAATTCAGTTCGCGCGCACCTAGCTTACCCATGCCGAGCACGATGAGGCCGCAATCCCGCGTTGGAAATTCGGAGTGCGGCAGGGCGATTTCACCCTTGTCATGGCCGACGCGCAGCAGATGGGCGACGGCGGCCTCGATCGTGAGGTCGGCGAAGCGCGACAACGCGCCGGTAACTTGTTCGACCGTCCAGGCGCGCGATATCTCGGCAATGCCGACGGCAAGGGCGGTCCGCCGGCGCGCTCGGCGCAACGCGGTCATTACCGTTTCCTCGCTGGCGCGGGATAGCGCTACCGGCTCGATCTCGGCGAACACGCCGGCAAGTGCCGCATCGTAGCCTTGTTCGACCAGAGTTCGGGCGAAATCAGGTTCGATCGCAAGGCACTGGCCAAGGAACGGGCTGTTGCCGAATATCGCCGCCAGCAGGGCGCCGAGGGTGGGATCGTCCGCAGCCCCTTGGGCGAAGTCGCCAAGCCCCTCATGGTTGCCGCGCACGGCCGCGTCGATCCAGCGCTGTAGTCCGGCTTCCGCCGCTTCCGGCGCTGATGGCGCCGGCAGCAGGGACAGGTCGGGAACCAGATTATTGGGCGCGGCGGTCAAATCGCTCGTTCCATCGGGGAGGGATTTGCCGCACACTGCGGCAACCATCAGATATTGTCCACTAGGTCCAAAAAGCGTCGATGATCGCGCGTACGACAAGAGTTCTGTTCGAGGTTCTGATTGCCTCGATCATTGGCGTGAGCCTGCTTGCGGGCTATGGCGCGTGGCGCTTGTCGGAGGGGCCCGTGTCGGTCGGATTTCTGACCGGCGACATTGAACAGGCGCTGAATAGCCGCACCGGGGCGATCCGGCTGAAGCTGGGCGACACGATGCTGGCGTGGGCCGGTTGGGAACGGGCGCTCGATCTTCGCGTGGTCGATGTGCGCATCACCGGCGAAGACGGCGTGGTGGTCGCGCGCATCCCCGAAATGTCGATCAGCTTCAGCGCGCTCGCGCTGCTCCGCGGCGTTGTCGCGCCAACCAGCCTGGATATCATCAGGCCGCGCGTAACGATCGTGCGTGAACCTTCCGGTGACTTCGCGTTCGCGCTGGAACAGGCGGATGCCTCGCACGGCGATGTATCGACGGCGGTTGCCGCCTTCATGGCTGGTCAGGAGCCGGATCAGGGCGGGCTGTCGACGCTGCGTCGGATCAGCGTGCTCGACGCACAGATTACGCTGGATGACCGGTTTACCGGCGTGGTGTGGCGCGCGCCCAACAGCAACATCATTTTGCTGCGTGAGAACGGCGAAGTGCGGGCTTCCATCAATGCACGGCTCGACGAGGCGGCGGGCGGCGCGAGCGTTACCGGCGGGGCAAGCTGGAAAAGGGACGATCCGCGCGTGATGCTGGAAGTCGATGTCGCCAACGTCGATGTGGATCGGATCGCGGGCCGGATTCCAGGCGCGGAAATACTGCGTGGGCTTGGCTTTTCGGTTGCCGGCCGGATCACGGCGCAGCTCGATCTGCGCGGCACGGTGCGCTCGGCCGATTTCTCGCTGACCTCGGACGGTGGCGAACTGCGCCATCCAAAACTGTGGCCGCGTGGCGCCAAGATTGGCCGGTTGGCGATTGCGGGAAGCTATCTCGCGGACCCTGATTTTCTTGAGGTCGAGTCGCTGGATATCGATATTGGTGACGCCAGGCTCTCCGGTCAGTTTACCGCCATCGGTACCGGCGGGGACTTCGCCATTGAAGGCAATGCGACCGTTCAGAATATGCCGATTTCGGCGTTGCGTGATTACTGGCCTAGGGGCGTGGCGCCGACCGGGCGGACGTGGGTTCTCGCCAACATGTCCGGTGGTCAGGTGGATGACGGGCGGATGGGGTTTTCGCTGCATGTTCCGGCCGGCAATGCCGATGGTGCATCGCTGGATTCGTTGTCTGGACAGTTCCGGGTCAGTGAGACTCGCGTGCGCTACATGGCGGGCATGCCCCCGGTGCAGAACGTTTCGGCGGCGGCGGTGGTTACGCCCAACCGTCTGATAGTCACCGTGCGCGAAGGCACGGTGGCGGGGCTGAAAGTCGAGTCAGGCACGGTGCGTTTGACCGGGTTGAGTGGCGATCAGGAAAGGGCCGAGGTCGATCTTCGCATTGTCGGGCCCGTTCCCGCGGCACTTGCCCTGATCGATCGGCCACGGCTCGGGTTCGCAACCCGTGTGGGCATCGACCCGGCAGGCACGAAAGGCCGCGCTAGCGTCAGGCTGTCGCTTCGCTTTCCGCTAATCCGGGGCCTGACGCTTGAACAGCTTGAAGTGACCGCACGTGCACAGATATTCGACGCGGCGGTTCCCAAGGTTGCGCGCGGGCGCGCTTTGAGCGGGGGCGCGTTCAACCTTGTCGTCGATAAGAAAAAGCTGGTGCTCGATGGCACCGGTCTGCTCGGCGGCGTGCCGGCCAAAATGCGATGGTCCGAGACGTTTGGCGCGCGCGGCGAGGCGTCGCGTCAATATACCGTCACGGCGGTGCTGGACGACGAAGACCGCAAGCAATTCGGGCTCGAAGTCGCATCCTATGTCGAAGGCCCGGTCGCGCTCGATCTCGCGGTATCGGAAACCGCCAAGGGCATTCGACGGATCGACGTCAAGCTGGAGCTGAAGGACGCGGTTCTGAGTGTGCCCGGGTTGGGCTGGCGGAAAAAATCCGGGGCGATCGGCGTTGCCTGGTTCAGTCTTGATGCCGAACCGGGAAAACCCGTTGCGATCCGCGAATTCAATCTGCGAACCACCGATCTGGAAGCACGTGGCACCGTTGGGTTCGACGCAAAGGGACGCCTGGCCCGCGCTGGTCTCACCAATTTCAGATACGGCAAAACCAGGCTGGCGGCGACGTTGCACAGACGCGCCGATGATGGCTTCAACGTCTCGGTCGAAGGGCCGGGCCTTGATATAAGGCCATTTCTCGAAGACGCGCAGATAGGCGACGTCCCCGCCGATCTGCCGCCGCTGTCGATTTCGGGCAAGGTTGATCGGCTCTGGTTCGGTGAAAGTCCACCGCTTCGCGAGATCAAGGGCAAGGCCGCGTGGGACGGCGATACCCTGACATCGGCGACATTGGTGGCCCAGGTTGGCAAGGCCAGCAACGCGCGGCTTGCCCTTATCTCCGAAAAGGACCGCCGACGGCTGGTGCTGTCCTCCGATGTCGCCGGTGATATGTTGAGCGGCTTTGGGCTGGTCGATGAAGTGCGCGGCGGCAAGTTGCGACTGGGCGCCAACCAGCGGCTCAGTCCCGAGGCGGCGCCCTGGACAGGGATGTTGGCGATAAACGATTTTGCGATCGTTAATGCACCGGTGCTGGCGCGCATGCTGACCCTTGCTTCCCTGACCGGGATCAGCGACGTGCTGGCGGGCCGCGGCGTGCATATCACCCGGCTGCAAATTCCGTTCAGCTATGACGAGGGCAATCTCAAGGTGAACGACGCCCGCGCCGTCGGTTCGGAACTCGGGCTCACCGCCAAGGGTACCGTCGACATGGTGGGCGACGTGGTCAAAATCGACGGCACCATCGTGCCGGCTTACACCATCAACTCCGTGCTTGGTAAAATCCCGATTCTCGGCCGGCTCTTTACCAGCGACAAGGGAAGCGGAATGTTCGCTGCCACCTACAGGGTGGATGGGCGGCTGAAAAAACCGACCGTTACCGTGAATCCGCTTGCCGTTCTTGCCCCCGGTTTCCTGCGCGGGCTGGTTGGTAATTTCGACACCGGAAAAATCAATCCTGATCTGAACGACGAACTGTTCGATTCGGATTGAGGTGGATCATGCTCCGGGTTCGACCAGGGCATGGCGCTTCTTGCCGGCGGAAATCTTGATCACCCCCTCGGCATTGAGATCGTCCAGCGTTACCCTGAGCGTTTCGTCGGCGATGACGGTGTCGTTGATCCGCCCGCCTTGGCCGCGGATCAGCCGCCTTGCCTCGCCATTGCTGCTGGCGAAGCCGGCGCGGACCAGCAACTCGTAGGCCAGCACGCCGGAAGCAAGTTCGTCGCGTGACACCGCGATGCGGGGCAGGCCGGCCCCTTGCGCGCCCTGTTCGAAGGTCTTGCGCGCGGTTTCAGCCGCTTCGTCGGCGGCGGCCTTGCCGTGGCACATCATTGTCGCCTCAAACGCCAGGATTCTTTTGCCCTCGTTGATTTCGGCGCCGTCGAGCGCTTCGATGCGGGCGATCTCGTCGATTGGCAATTCGGTGAACATCCGGAGGAAGCGGCCGACATCACGGTCGTCGGTATTGCGCCAGAACTGGTAGTAGTCCCACGGCGACAGCCGGTCCGCGTTGAGCCAGACCGCGCCCTGGGCGGTCTTGCCCATTTTCTCGCCGGACGCGGTGGTGATCAATGGCGAGGTCAGGCCGAATACGGTTTTCTGGTCGCAGCGCCGCGTTAATTCGACGCCGTTGATGATATTGCCCCACTGGTCCGACCCGCCCATCTGGAGCAGGCAGTCGCCGCGCCGCGCCAGTTCGAGAAAGTCGTAGGCCTGAAGGATCATGTAGTTGAATTCGAGGAAACTGAGCGGTTGCTCGCGTTCCAGCCGGAGCTTGACGGAATCGAAGGTCAGCATCCGGTTGACCGAAAAATGCCGTCCGAATTCGCGCAGGAACGGGATGAATTCGAGCTGGTCCAGCCAGTCGGCATTGTTCACCATCACGGCGTCGGTCGGCCCGTCACCGAAGGTCAGGTACTGGCCGAAGACGCGCTTGATGCCCTCCATGTTGGCGGCGATCCGCGCCTCGTCAAGAATTTGGCGCGAGGCGTCCTTGCCCGACGGATCGCCCACCCGGGTTGTGCCACCGCCCATCAGGACGATTGGTTTGTGCCCGCTGCGTTGCAGCCAGCGCAGCAGCATGATCGGCACCAGGCTGCCGATGTGCAGGCTGTCCGCGGTGCAGTCGAAGCCGATATAGGCGGTCTTCGGCGTCCCTTGTGCAAGTTCCGCGTCAAGCGCCGTTTCATCCGTGCATTGGTGGATGAAACCGCGTTCGGCGATGGCGCGCAGGAAGTCGGATTTGAATGCGGTCATGGTCGCGGCTGTTGAGCGTTTCGGGGCAGGGTGGTGTAGCGTATTATGCACTAGAGGAGAAGCCATCCGTGTCCAAGGCCATGACTGAAAAAGTGGAAAGCCGCGCCAGACAGGCGATCGGGCTGATGAGCGGGACCTCGCTTGACGGTATCGACGCGGCGCTGGCGGTCACCGATGGGGTGGCGGCATTCGAATCGGGCCGGTTTCTCACCTTTCCCTACGAGACCGGGCTGCGCGACGCTTTGCGGTCGATACTGGGCGGGGCCGCTGACCCGGCCCACATCGCCAAGATAGAACGCCGGCTGACCGATGCCCATGCTGACGCGGTCCGGCGCCTGCTAGACGAAGCTGGCCTGGCGCCTGGCGCTATCGATGTCGTCGGGTTCCATGGTCATACCATCCTGCACAGGCCGGCCGAGGGGCGAAGCTGGCAGATCGGCGACGGTGGACGGCTGGCCCGCGCGCTCGGGATCGATGTCGTCTGTGATTTTCGCGCCAATGATGTCGCCCAGGGCGGTGAGGGCGCGCCCTTTGCTCCGATATTCCACGCCAGTCGCGGCGCGGGGTTGGAACGCCCGCTTGCCGTGCTCAACATCGGTGGTGTTGGCAATGTTACCTGGATCGGGGAAGAGGGCGGGAATTTGCTCGCCTTCGATACCGGCCCCGGCAACGGTCTGCTCGATGAATGGACCGAACGCGCCACGGGACGGCGTTTCGATGCCGAGGGCGCGTTGGCCGGCGCCGGGCAGGTCAGCGATCCTGTTCTCGCCGTCTTGCTTGAAGATCCCTATTTCAGCCGGCCGCCGCCAAAGTCGCTCGACCGGATCGATTTCACGTTGGATGCGCTGGCCGGACTTTCACCCGCCGACGGGGCGGCAACGCTGGTCGCCTTTACCTGTGAGACGATCGCGCGGTCCGCGGCTTTGTTGCCGCGCCCGCCCGCCCGCTGGCTGGTGACCGGCGGTGGGCGGCATAATCCGGTAATCATGGACGGGCTGCGCGTCCGGCTCGGCGGGCCGGTTGATCCGGTCGAGGCGGTCGGCTGGCAGGGTGATGCGCTGGAAGCGCAGGCCTTCGCCTATCTTGCCGTGCGCAGCCTGGATGCCCTGCCGCTAACCTTCCCGGGCACCACCGGGGTCGGCGCGCCGACGACCGGCGGGCGGCTGTTCGTCAAACCGTAAAAACGCCGCTGCCTCAGACCTTCGACGCGGCCAGGCTGGCGATTTCGCGGTCGAGATAGGTGTCGACCTCATGGGTCAGCTCCGCCACCTTTTCGTGGAAGAAATGGTTGGCGCCGGGGATCACCTTGTAGTCGATGGTGATCCGCTTCTGGCTAGCCAGCTTGTTGGCCAGGGTCTGAACTGAATCTTCGGGCACCATGGTATCTTCGGCGCCATGTGCGATCAGCCCCGAGGCGGGGCAGGGCGCAAGAAACGAGAAATCGTATTTGTTCGCCGGTGGGGCCAGCGAAATGAAACTGTCGATCTCGGGCCGGCGCATCAGCAGCTGCATGCAGATCCAGGCGCCAAACGAAAATCCGCCGACCCAGCACTGGGTGGCGTCCGGATTGGCGGACTGCAGCCAGTCGAGCGCGGACGCGGCATCGCTGAGTTCCCCCTGACCTTCGTCATAGGCGCCCTGGGATCTGCCGACGCCACGGAAATTGAAGCGCAAGGTGGAAAAACCGCGGCGTGCGAAAGTCTGATAGATTTCAAACACCACGCGATTGTTCATGGTGCCGCCCTGCTGCGGGTGGGGGTGCAACACCAGCGCGATTGGAGCGTTGGTGATGCGCGAATGGTAGTAACGACCTTCGAGTCTTCCGTCGGGGCCGTTGAAAATAACTTCAGGCATATATTGAACCGTTCGCCTAATCTTGTTTTCGTGTTTCACCCGCACCGGAGGAGAAATCGCGGTATCCGCCAACATCGCCTTGATTGTTGACTGTTTCAGTCGGGATAAATACAGTTTCACCCGAAACGAAACCGGCGGCGGTGCGCAACGCGTCGGCAGCCGGTACTGTTTCTTCCGAGCGCGACAGATAATAGGTAGTCTGCTTTGCTGAATACAAGCTTTTCCGAAAAACATGGCTCGTTTCCGGTTAACTGGATACAAATAAAGAACGTAAAATCATGAAATTAAGCACTAAAGGCCGTTATGCGGTCATGGCGATGGTTGATTTGGCGCAGCAGAGCGAAGGGCGTCCAATCGCGCTCGCCGATGTTGCTCGCCGCCAGGATATTTCCTTGTCTTACTTGGAACAGCTATTTTCCAAGCTTCGCCGCAATGGCCTGGTCAAGAGCGTACGAGGCCCGGGTGGCGGTTATTTGCTGTCGGATATTCCCAACTCCATCCGTATTTCCGATATCGTATTGGCGGTTGATGAACCGATTCATGCTACCCGCTGCTGCCCGGGTTCGCCCGAAGGTTGCCGTGGCACGGGAGAGCGTTGTGCGACCCACGACCTGTGGGAAGGGCTGGGCAATGAGATTTATGGCTATCTCAGATCGGTGACGATCGCCGATGTCTGCCAGAGCCGGGTACCCAGCGTCGGCGGGCCAGCCTGGATCACGCCCGAGACGGCCAATTCCGACGCCTAGTGGTCTGATTCAGACATATGGTGCCCATAGGATCGTGAGCAACGCGACATATCTGGATTTCAACGCCACCGCGCCAACCCGACCCGAGGTCATTGAGGCGGTCGCCGATGCCATGAAGTCCGGTGGCAACGCGTCTTCGGTGCATGGCACCGGCCGTGCCGCCCGCGCTGGTGTAGAGCAAGCGCGCGGTCGGGTGGCGGCCCTGGTCGGGGCGGATGTGCGCGGCGTTATTTTTACGGGCAGCGGAACCGAGGCAAACAATCAGGCCTTGCGGCGCACTGGCCGCGTGCGGCTGCTGGTCAGCGCCATCGAGCATGAATCGGTCATCCAGGCGCGTGATGACGCGGAGTTGATACCGGTCGGCGCTGACGGCATGGTCGATTTGGCGGCCCTTGAGCGCATGCTGGATGGCGACGGCGGCCCGGCGCTGGTTTCGGTCATGGCCGCCAATAATGAGACCGGCATCGTTCAGCCGGTGGTCGAAGTCGCGCGCATTGCCCATGCGCGGGGCGCGCTGGTCCATTGCGACGCGGTGCAGGCTGCCGGCAAGCTGCCGGTGGACATGGCGACGCTGGGCGTGGATTTCCTGGCGCTCTCGGCGCACAAGATCGGCGGGCCGCAGGGCGTGGGGGCGCTGGTCTGCCGCGACCCGGCACTGCTCGGCCGGCTGGTTCATGGCGGCGGGCAGGAGGCGGGATTGCGCGCCGGCACCGAGAACGTACCCGGCATCGTCGGCTTCGGTGTCGCCGCCGACAGCGCCCTGCGCGGGCTCGGCGGGTTCGCCGACCTGGCCGATTTGCGTGATGGGCTGGAGGCGCGGATGCGGGCCGAGGCTAACAAAATCGTGGTGATCGGCGGCGATGTGGCGCGCCTGCCTAATACCGCGAAAGTGGCGACCCCCGGGCTTGCGGCCGACCTGCAGGTGATGGGGCTTGACCTTGCCGGTATTGCGATCAGCGCGGGCTCGGCGTGCTCCGCCGGGCGGGTTGAGATGCCGTATGTCCTGAGCGCGATGGGGGTGCCAGAGGATATCGCCCTGAGCGCGGTGCGGATCAGTCTGGGCTGGACCACCACGGCGGACGACGTTGACGCCTTTATCGGCGCCTGGTCAGAGCTGCGCCGGCGCGGTTCCGGCCCGGCCGTGGCACAATAGACAGAGGCTGGACCCGCCGCCGTGCCGCGCGTGACCTTTATCCTGCGCGATGGCGCCCAGCGTGAGATTGACGCGAAGGTTGGTGAAACCCTGCTTCGTATTGCCTGGGACAATGAGATCGACATCGAGGGCGCGTGCGGTGGGGTGATGGCGTGTTCAACCTGCCACCTGGTTGTCGATCCCGCCCACATCAACCGGCTGCCCGCGCCCGAAGAGGAGGAGGCGGACATGCTTGATCTTGCCTGGGGGCTGACGCCGACCTCGCGGCTGGGCTGCCAGATCGTGCTGACCGACGCGCTCGACGGGCTGGTGGTGACGCTGGCGCCGGAAACCCGCAACCTGCTGGATGGATGAACGCCATGGCCGGACCTGTCGCCAATGATGCGCTGCAAGGGCTGTTCCCCGCCGACGGGGTGCTGGCGCGGCTGCGCGCCGAGGCTGGCGATACGTGGGACAGCTATATCGACCATGCCTTCGTCCGGGGACTGGCGTCGGGCACGCTGCCGGAACCCTGTTTCCGCCATTACCTGGTCCAGGATTACCTGTTCCTGATCCATTTCGCGCGGGCCTATGCGCTCGCCGCCTATAAGGGCGAGACGATGGGCGAAATCCGCAGCGCCATGCAGACCTGCACCGCGCTGGTCGATACCGAGATGGGGCTGCATGTGACGTTCTGCGCGGGCTGGGGGCTTAGCGAGGCCGATATGCAGGCAGCCCCCGAGGACATCGCGACGCTGGCTTATACCCGCTACGTGATGGAACGCGGCATGGCGGGTGATCTGCTGGATCTGCATGCGGCGCTGGCGCCCTGTGTGCTGGGGTACGCCGAGATCGGGCTGCGTCTGGCCGCTGACCCCGCTTTGCGGCGCGACGGCAATCCCTACGCCGCCTGGATCGATATGTATGCCGGTGACGAATACCAGCAGGTAGCAAAGGACGCCGCCGCGTTCATCGAGGGGCTGGCCACCCGCCGCGGTGGAACCGCGCGGCTGGGCTCGCTTTCCAAGACCTTCGGCGAGGCGACGCGGCTGGAAATAGCGTTCTGGGAACAGGGCCTCGCCGCCGGGGGCTGATGGACCCTACATATTGGCGGCCAACCACCCTATATTCCGCCCATGAACGCACTTGGCATAGATAAGCCCGCCGCCGATACCCGCGTGGTTGTCGCCATGTCGGGCGGGGTGGATTCGTCGGTGACGGCCGCGTTGCTGGCGGAGCAGGGGTTTGATGTCGTTGGCATCACGCTACAACTCTACGACCACGGCGCGGCCATCAGCCGCAAGGGAGCATGCTGTGCTGGGCAGGATATCTTCGACGCCGGCCGGGTGGCCGAGACGCTTGGCATCCCGCATTACGTGCTGAACTATGAAAGCCGCTTCCGCGAAGACGTGATAGACGCTTTCGCTGACGCCTATGTGCGGGGCAACACGCCGGTGCCCTGTGTGCTGTGCAACCAGACCGTCAAGTTCCGCGACCTGCTGGGCAAGGCGCGCGATCTCGGCGCCGATGCGCTGGCGACCGGCCATTATGTGCGCCGCACGGATGGCGCAGGGGGGCCGGAACTGCATGCCGCCGTCGATCCGGCGCGTGACCAGAGCTACTTCCTGTTCGCCACCACGCGTGAGCAGCTCTCCTATCTGCGCTTTCCGCTGGGGGCCTTGTCCAAGGACGAGACCAGGGCGCTGGCTGAACGCTTCGCGCTGCCCGTCGCCGCCAAGCCGGATAGTCAGGATATCTGCTTCGTGCCGGGTGGGCGCTATGCCGACGTGGTGCGCGCTCTGCGCCCGGATGCCGCCCGGCCCGGTGATATCGTGGATCTTTCGGGCGCGGTGGTGGGGCGCCATGACGGCATCATCGGCTACACTATCGGCCAGCGCCGTGGGATTGCCATCGGCGGGACGGATGCGCCGCGCTACGTGGTGCGTATCGAGCCCGAGACCAGGCGCATCGTAATCGGTCCGCGAGACGCGCTGGCGACCCGCGCCGTGTGCCTTTCCGGCGTTAACTGGCTGGGCGGGGCGCAAGAGACGGGCGGGGAAGTCGAGTGCGAGGTAAAATTACGCAACACCATGGCCCCGGTTGCCGCCACGCTGGCGCTGGAATCCGACGGCAACGCCACGGTAGAGCTGACCGGCCCCGAATTCGGCGTCTCTTCGGGCCAGGCTTGCGTGTTTTATGATGGCGACCGCGTACTGGGCGGCGGCTGGATCGCCCGCGCCGCCTGATCTGCTTGACGGGAAGGGCCGAAAAGACCTATATCGCACGCTCCGTGGCGGAGTAGCTCAGCTGGTTAGAGCAGCGGAATCATAATCCGCGTGTCGGGGGTTCGAGTCCCTCCTCCGCTACCA
>JAZFSB010000220.1:0-3565 GCA_036445935.1 Alphaproteobacteria bacterium
TGGATACCCACCTTCGCGGGCATGACGGGTAGGGCGTGGTTCATGCACCGCGCCGATTGATAAAATCACCGAAGGTAAGTTAACGCCGCCGAGGAAACCGTTCTGCCGTAAGGCTGCGCGGGCTTAGCTGCCCTGGTTCTCGCAGTAATCGAGAACGGCGCGGACCATGCCGACATAGCCGGTGCAGCGGCACAGATGGCCGGACAGCATGTCGCGCAATTCTTCTTCCGTAGGCTTCGGGTTTTCCTTCAGGTAGGCCGTCAGCGACATCAGGATGCCCGGCGTGCAATAGCCGCATTGCAGCCCGTGATGCTTCTTGAAGGCTTTTTGCAGGTCGGACAGCTCACCGTCTTCGGCGGCCAGGCTTTCCGATGTTTCGATTGTCGCCCCGTCGGCCTGGACCGCACGCGTCAGGCAGCCGCGCGCCACCACCCCGTCGATCAGCACCGTACAGGCGCCGCAGACGCCATGCTCGCAGCCGACATGGCAACTGGTGATGCCGATTTCATGGGTCAGAAAATCGCTCAGCAGCATGCGCGGCTCGGCGGTGCCCATGACCTTGCGCCCGTTCAGCGTGAGGGAGACCGGGTAGCGGGCATCCTTGTTCAGTTGCGGCATGATTTGGCCTCCTCGATGACGCGGCGGCCGAGCCGGCGCACCAGTTCGCGCCGATAGCGCGCGGTTGCGTGAATGTCGTCGTAGCCGCCGAGATCCCACGCGAAGGCGTTGAGCGCATCGTCGAGCGCGTCGCCGTCGAGCATCTCCCAGTCGCGTAACGTCGGCTTGTCGGCAACCCCGCCAATGCCAAGCCGGATGCCCGAGGCGTCGACCACGGCGGCCAGCGCCACGATGGCGAAATCACCTCGGCGTTGCGCCATCTCGGTGAAGGCGTACCCCGTGCCGGTGCGCGCCGTCGGGTAGCGTACGGCCGTCACCATCTCGTCCGCCTGCTTGGCGGTCGACAGCATGCCGGTCTGGAAGTCGGCGGCCGATACAACTCGTTCGCCGCGTTTGGAGCGCAGCACCACCTCGCCGCCAAGCACGGCCAGCGATAGCGGCAGTTCCGAGCTGGGATCCGAATGGGCGACAGAGCCGCACACCGTGCCGCGCGCCCGTGTCTGGTAATGGCCGATAAAGGGGAAGGCGGCCTTGATCAGCGGCAGCTTGTCGGCCAGCCCGTCCCAGTGCTCAAGCTGGGTCTGGCGCGTGGCGGCGCCGATCTCGACCTTGCCGTTTGCCTCGCGGATATAGTTCAGTCCCTCGGTTTTCGAGATGTCGATCAGAATCTCTGGCTGCACCAGCCGAAAATTCAGCATCGGCATCAGCGACAGCCCGCCCGCCATGATGCGGGCGTCGTCGCCGCCGGCGGCCAGTGCTTCGACGGCTTCGTCGACCGCCGCCGCCTTCAGATAATCAAATGCCTTCGGCTTCATTTCACAATTCCCAGGCTGCGGAGCAGGCGGGTCCACCAGGAACCCGATGGTGATGTCGCGCCGCCCACCTGGGCGACGAGGCGCTGGAAGAACTGGTTGACCACCGCGCGGGCGGCGCCTTCCAGCATGCGGCCGCCGACCGAGGCCACCGTGCCGCTAAGTGCGATTTCGTAATCGTAACGCACCCGCGTGCCGTCGCCCTCGGCCTGCAAGGTGACGTGACCGCTGCCCTGGGATGCGCCAAGTGGCCCGGTCAGCCCGCCCGATAGGGTCACGCTCTCCGGCGCGACCTTGTCACTGAGGGCTACGCTCGCCTTGAACCGGCCGCGCACCGGGCCGACGCCGAGTGACACCTCGGCGCGATATTCATCTTCGGACACGCGGTCGAGCGCATGACAGCCGGGGATCACGGCGGCGAGTTTTTCGGGGTCGAGCAGGGTCTGCCAGACTTCCTCGCGGGCAGCCGGCACGAACGTGTCGTTGGCGCCGCGCAGCAGGTGTCCGCCCTTTGGCGCCGCCTTGGGGGCGGCCTTGCCTTCCGGCGGTGGTTTCTCGTCGCCATGGATAAGGGCCGCCACCTTGGACGCGATCAGCGGCAGGGTCAGGTCCTCGACCCCCAGCGCATCGGCGGTCGCATTGGCCAGGCAGACCGGCGTCGACATGCAGTTGCCCTCGCCGATGCCCTTGGCGCCCAGCGGCGTCACCGTAGAGGGCGACTCCATGTGCAGGATCACCGGTTCCGGCACTTCCCACGAGGTCGGCACCAGATAGTCGGCGAAGGTGCCGGTCATGAAGGCGCCTTCGTCGTCATAGACGAATTCCTCGTACAACGCGCAGCCGACCGCCCAGGCAAACGCGCCGTGGACCTGCCCGTTGGCGATCAGCGGGTTCAGCAGCTTGCCGGAATCGTGCATCGTCACATATTTGTCGATACGAATTTGTCCGGTGTCGCGGTCGATCTCGATGCCGCAATAATCGAACACGAAGCCGTAGGTCAATGATGTGTTGATCTGGTCCAGCTCGTTGGGCGATTCCAGTTCCGGCGGCGACCATGACCCGGTCTCGCGGATGCAGGGCTCCATGCCGTTGGGCAGTTCGCCCGGCGTCCAGTGCGCGGCGCCCGCGGCTCGGTAGAATTTCATCGTGTTGTCCGGGTTGTCCCGGTCGAAGATCTGGCCGTCCTCGAAGTCGAGCTGATCCGGCGGTACGTTCAGGCTTTGCGCCGCGATGCGGGACAGCTTGGCCCTGACCTTCTTGGCCGCCATGTCGCAGGCGACCGCGGTCGCGGACGAGAAGCGCGACGAGTAATTGCCGGTGGCGATCGACCAGGCATCCTTGGCGGTGTCGAAATCCAGATTGACCTTGATATGGGCCGGCGTCAGCCCAAGGTTGTCGGCGACGATCTGCGACAGGATGGTCTGGTGGCCCTGGCCCTGCGGGATGGAATCGGCGGTGACGCTGACCGTGCCCAGCGGGTCGACATTGACGGTGGCGTTGGCGACGGCCCCGCCCGTCGGGTTCCGCGACCGCTCGGCATGCGTCAGGATGTTCGACAGGTAGCCCATGTTGGACTGGGCCGGTTCTACGATGGTGGCGTAGCCGATGCCGTAAAGCCTGCCTTCGGCCCGCGCCGCGTCGCGCCGCTGCTTGAGCTCTTCCAGCCCGCCGTCACGCACGCTATTCTCGATCGCGGTCGGGTAATCGCCCGAATCGATCAGCGCGCCGGCGGCCGCGCGGTAGGGGAACACGCCCGCCGGGATCAGGTTCTTGCGGATCACGTCCAGCGGGTCCATGTCGAGTTCTACCGCGACCCTCTGCATCATGCGCTCAATGGCGAAATACATCTGCGGGCCGCCGAAGCCGCGCACCATGGCCGACGGGCACTTGTTGGTCATCACCACGCGGTTGCGCACCGTCAGGTTCTTGATGTCGTAGGACCCGGTCAGGATGCCGTGCATGCGATAGAGAGGGCCGGGCATCGGCGCGCGCAGGAAGGCGCCGTAATCGTCCTGCTGGTCGAAGCGGAGCCCGGTCACGGTGCCGTCGTTCTTGACCGCGGCCTTAAGCTCGATTACCCGGTTTGGTGCGTGAGCGGCGGCGGCCAGATGCTCCAGCCGGTCCTCGACCCATTT
>JAZFSB010000221.1:0-3658 GCA_036445935.1 Alphaproteobacteria bacterium
CCATGCTGCGCGGCGGTGGGCTGTCGACCGGCGATTTCACGTCGCTGACATCGGGCGGCATCGTCAAGAACATCAACATGGTCGTCGAGGGACGCGCCGATGCCGCCGCCGCGGCGATCGGCATGCCGGTGGTGCGCAAGGCGCATGCAACCGTCGGGATCAGGTTCATTCCATTGACGAGTTCCACGACCGACGCCTTCTTCGCCCGCGAGGTGCCGGGTGCGCGGACCTATGTGCGCAAACCGCACAAGCGCTATCCGTTCATCAAGCAGACCATGACCATGGCGGCATTCGATGCCTATCTCAACGCCGGCAAGCAGGTCAGCGCGGATGACGCCTACGCCATCGCGAAGACCCTGCATACCCAGTGGACGACCATGCAGAAAGCCTATGGGCCGCTGCGCGGGCTGAAGCCGAACCAGATCGCACCGGCGACCAACCCGCACCTGTATCACCCAGGGGCGATCCGGTATTACAAGGAAGCCGGCGTGTGGACCGCCGCCAACGACAAGCAGCAGGCGAAGATGGCCGGCCAGCTTAAATAGGCGGAAAGCCTGACGGTTAGACGTAGATAACGCGCGGGACCCGGTATGACGGACAAGATTTGTAGCCTGGTCCTGCGCGTTTATCTCGCGGCGATGCCGGCGATCGGAATCCTCTGGATTCTGTCGATTCCGGACTACTTTATACAGGGCATCACGACGGTGCAGGTCATCGTCGTCGTTCTGGCGCTTGCGACGGGCGCGGCCATTCTTAAACATCCCTACGGTGAGAAGGCCGGGATATTAGAACTGGTGCTCGCCCTGATCGCGCTCGGCGTCTGGCTCTGGATGTCGGTCAATCTCGAAGACTGGCTGATGCGCATGGCCGAACGTCCGCCCGAGATGTGGGTGCCGGGCATTTTCGCCATCGTGCTGATGATGGAGGGCATCCGCAAGGCCGCGGGCGGCGTCATCGCCGGCCTCGTCTGGGCGATGATCGTCTACGGGTATTTCGGTAATTACCTGCCTGGCGTGTTCGAGGCCGAGGTATTCCCACCGACCAAGACCATCGTCTATCTTTACGCCGATCATAACGGCGTGCCCGGAATCGTGCTGCAGATCATCGTCGAGCTGGTGCTGGCCTTCATCATCTTCGGCAAGATGATGGAGGTCTCGGGCGCGATGGGCTTTCTCAACAATCTGGCCCTTGGCATGATGGGTCATCGCCGCGGCGGGCCGGCGAAGGTCGCGGTTCTGGCGTCGAGCGCCTTCGGGTCGATTTCCGGATCGGCCGTCGCCAACATCATGTCGACCGGCGTCATCACCATCCCGATGATGAAAAAAACCGGCTTTCAGTCGAAATACGCCGCCGCGATCGAGGCTGTTGCGTCGAATGGCGGCCAGGTCGCGCCGCCCGTGATGGGGGCAACGGCCTTCATCATCGCCGAATTTCTCGAAGTATCGTATGGCGAGGTCGTTATCGCGGCGACCTTGCCCGCCATTCTTTATTTCTTCGTGCTCTTCATGCAGGTCGATGGCGTGGCGGTGCGCTTCGGTCTCAAGGGCTTGCCCAAAAGCGAGTTGCCCAATGCGCTCAAGGTGCTGATGTCGGGCTGGATATACCTCGTTCCCATCGCGGTGCTGATCTATTACCTGCTCTGGGCGGGCTATCGCGCGGGGCTTGCCGGCATGTATGCCTGCGCCGTCCTGTTCGTGCTGATGGTGTTCAAGAAGCGGCGCCTGCCCAACAAGGAGGAATGGTCGGACTTTTTCGTCGGCGGCGGCAATAACCTGGTCGCGCTGGTCATGATCGGCGGCGGCGCCGGCGTCATCATCGGTCTGATGAACAGCACCGGTCTCGGCTTCCAGCTTTCGCTGGTGCTGACCGAGGTGGGCGAGAACGGTGGCATTTTCGTGATGCTTCTGCTGACCGCGTTTATCTGCATCGTGCTCGGCATGGGCATGCCGACGGCGGCGGTCTATGTCGTGCTGGTTTCCATCGTCGCGCCTGCTTTGATCGAGATGAAAATCCCGGAAATGTCGGCGCATATGTTCATTTTCTATTACGGGCTCTTGAGCATGCTGACCCCGCCGGTCGCCGTGGCTTCCATGGTGGCGGCCCAGCTTGCCGGCAGCGACATGTGGCGAACCGGCCTGATCGGGCTGCAGCTTGCCGTCGCCGCATTCCTTATGCCGTTCCTGTGGGCCTATAACCCGGCGCTGCTGCTGGACGGGACCTGGCAGGAGATCGCGCTGGTGACCACGACCTGCGTGGTGGCGGGCCTGCTGGTCGGGCGCATGTCGATGGTGATGACGGGCGGGTTTGTGAACACACTGGCCGGGCTGGGTCTGTTGGCGGCCGCCATCGTCGTGGGCGGTGCCACTGTCTGGATCGGGCCAGCCGATCCGCTCTCGCTGGCGCCCGCGGCCGTTGGGCTCGCGTTCTGGCTGTTTCTGCGCAGTCGCAGCTCAAAACTTGCCGCCGAGTTGCAGGAGGCCTGATTACGGTCAGTCGAGGGCGGCGGCCTCGCGGTGCAGATCCAGGGCGGCCGCGACCTCGGCCTCGCCCATCGGCCCGAAGCCGCATTCCCCGGCAAGCCCGAACCGGCCGGCTGGGGAAGCTGCCAGCGCGATGCGGCGTTTGACCCCGTCGAGCCCCTCAATGGGGTGTATCAGCCCCAGATAAAGCTCTGTTTCGGGGTGCTGGGTGAGCCGTTCCAGCGGTGCGAAGAAGGCCGCTTCCGTGGCTTTGCGGGGCACCGCCAGGTGGATCCATTCGACGCTGCGCGCGACCGTGCCCATGATGCCGTTGGCTAGGTCGACCATGCCGTCGAGGCTGTCGGGCAGGGGAAAGCCGTTCACGGTGAAGTCGTGCAGGCAGAAATGCAGCCCAAGTTCGATATCGTCGGGAACCTGTTCGCAGAGCCTGGCCATGCGGTCGAGAATGCCATCGAAGATTTTGTCGAAATAGATCGGGCGGTGGCCTTCGATGATGCTGAGTTCCGCCGCCAGGTTCCATTGGATCGCGATATCGCCGTGCGGCAGGTTGGCGGCGATCTCATCGACTTCTTCCAACAGGCGCTTTTCGTAGGACGGTTCGATCGCCTGCTGGAAATGCCCATCGACATGCTGGCCGACCACGCTGAGGGCTGTCGCCATGCCGATCTGGAGCCGCGCGTTCGCGGCCAAGCGTCCGGCGTCGCGCAGCGCGATGAACTCGGCGTGCGAGGCGCGCGCCGAAGCGGCATAGCCGAGCGGGCCGAACCGTACCGCCGCCGTCGGGAAGCCCGGCTTGACGCGAAAATGCGGCGCGCCGCCGCGCCCGCCGCCCGGCACCGCCGGATCGCCTTCATCCTTCCAAGGGACTTCCTCGACGAAGGGGATGCGCTCGAAGGCTTCGGCTTGCCACAGCGCCCAGTTGAGCCGCTCGCCGCCTTCGCCGTCCGGTATCCGCCGAATTGTCCCACCGAGGCTGTCGCCAACGGCTTCGAACACGGCGCGCGCGGTGCCCAGCGGAACGCTTCCCACCAGTGAGACGTCATGTGACATGCCGCGTTCTCTTAGTTTGTCATCCGCTATCGACGCACGTTCGGGCTCATTTGGCAATGGATACAGGCAGTTGGGAAGGACAGAAATCAGGATTTTTCCCCGTTCTCGGCTTCGATCCCGTTATCCGC
>JAZFSB010000222.1:0-6326 GCA_036445935.1 Alphaproteobacteria bacterium
GCCTTGCGTCGAGTCCGGCACCTTGCCAGAGTGGCGCATTGCCGGTTTACTGGGCCGGCGTGGGCTGGGCCGCGTGGCACGGGAGAGACACAATGGCGAACGATCAAACCACTGAATTTACACCGGAATCCCGGTCATACCTCGCCGCCGCGACGGCCTTTGGCGAGGGCAATGACAGCCCGCGCGCGTTCCTGGAGCGCTGTATCGAGGTGATCGAGGCCCAGGAGCCCCGCATCGGCGCCTTTGTCGCGACCAACCTGGATGGCGCGCGCCAGGCCGCCGACGCCGCGGATGCCCGCTGGAAGGCCGGGACGCCTTTAGCGCTGGTCGATGGCATGCCAACCGGCATCAAGGACATCATGGAAACCGCCGACATGGCGACCGAACAGGGATCGCCGCTGTTCGAGGGCTGGCGCGGCGGGCGCGATGCGGCAGCCGTCGCAGCCCTTCGCGAAGCGGGTGCTGTCATCGTGGGCAAGACGGTAACCACCGAGTTCGCCGCGACCGAGCCACGCGGCACGCGCAACCCGTGGGATCTCACACGCACGCCGGGCGGCTCTTCCAGCGGGTCGGCGGCTTCGGTCGCGGCCGGCATGGTGTCGGCGGCGCTGGGGACGCAGGTCATCGGCTCGACGCTGCGCCCGGCGAGCTATTGCGGCTGTTTCGGCTACAAGCCGAGTTATGGCGCCATCAACCGGGGCGGCAGTTTCGACGTGTTCAGCCAGAGCTGTACCGGCACGATCGCGGCGACGCTGGCCGAAGCCTGGGTCGTGGCACGCGCCATCTCGGCTCGCGTCGGCGGCGATCCGGGTTTTCCAGGACTGGTCGGCCCGATGGATGCGCCCGGAGCCAAAAAGCCCGCCCGCGTGGCATTGCTGGAAACCGCCGGCTGGGACGCAGCGACCGACGAGGCGAAGCAGGGGCTGGCCGATGCACGCGCACGCCTTGAGGCGGCGGGTATCGAGGTGATCGACAGAGCCGGCGACGCGACAGTCGACGCCGCCGAGAACGCGATCGTGGACTCGGTTCCGCTGTCGCGCAGTATCAATGCCTGGGAGACGCACTGGCCGCTCAACACCTATGCCCATGACATGGATGCCTCGAAGCTGAGCCAGCACATGCGCGACCGGCTGGACCAGGCGGAAAGCATGACGCAGGACGACTATCAAAAGGCGCTCGACGGGCGCTTGCGGGTGCGGGCCGCCTATCAGGCGCTGGCCGCGAACGTCGATGCCTGCGTGACGCTGGCGGCATCCGGCGCGGCGCCGGTCGGGCTTGAATCGACTGGCGATTCCACCTTCGCGGTGCCGTCATCCTTGCTCGGCACGCCCGCGCTGACGCTGCCGGTCTTGCGGGACGAAGGCCTGCCGCTGGGTTTGCAGCTTATCGGCTTTGCCGATGAAGACGCCGCTCTGTTCGGAACCGCCCGGGCAGTGCTGGCGCTGTTCGACGATTGAGGCCACGCAGGAGAGACAACATGGCGGCAGATCAACCGGAAAGCGTCGAGCCCCAGTCGCGGTCCTTCCTTGCCGAAACGGAGAACTTCCGGAATGGCGGCGGCAGCCCGCGCGACTTCCTCGAACGCTGCATCGCGACCATAGAGGCGCTCGAACCCCGTATCGGCGCCTTCGTCTCGCTCGATATTGAGGGCGCGCGCAAGGCCGCCGACGCGGCGGGAGAACGGTGGAAAGCGGGCAAGATGCTGTCACCGGTCGATGGCATGCCACTTGGCGTCAAGGACATCATGGAAACCGCCGCCCTGCCGACCGAGCAGGGATCGCCGCTGTTCGAAGGCTGGCGCGGCGGGCGCGATTCGGCCGCCGTCGCCGCTCTGCGCGAAGCCGGCGCCATAATCATCGGCAAGACGGTGACCACCGAATTCGCCGCGACCCAACCACGCGGCACGCGCAACCCGTGGGATCTCAGGCGCACACCGGGCGGCTCAAGCAGCGGATCGGTGGCCGCGGTCGCAGCCGGCATGATACCGGCGGCGTTGGGCTCGCAGGGGCTTGGCTCCACCATCCGGCCATCGAGCTTCTGTGGCGTGTTCGGCTTCAAACCGAGCCTGGGCGCGCTCAATCGCGGCGGCAGCTTCGACTATGTCAGCCAGAGTGTCTCCAGCGTGCTGGCCGCGACCCTGGAAGAGGCGTGGATCGTAGCGCGGGCCATCTCGGCCCGGGTCGGTGGAGATCCAGGTTTTGCCGGGCTCATGGGGCCGATCGCCGCACCAGCCGCAAGCAAGCCGGCATGCCTCGCATTGCTGGAAACCGGTGGCTGGAAATCCGCAAGCGCCGAAGCGAAGCAGGCTCTGGTCGAAGTTCGGGGGCGGCTCGACACCGCCGGCATCAAGATAATCGACCGGACAGCCGATGATGCGGTCGCCGCCGTCGAGGACGCCATCGCCGATGCCGCCACGGTGACGAGGGGGCTGAATACGTGGGACAGCCGCTGGCCGCTCAACACCTATGTGCGCGACATGGATGCGAGCAAGCTGAGCCAGTACGCACGGGACCGGCAGATCACAGCCGACCAGATGACGCAGCAGGACTACCAGGGCTTGGTCGCCAAGCGCCAGAGCGCGAGAGAGACTTACGCGCCCCTCGCGGACAGGTGCGACGCCTGCGTCACCCTGTCGGCGACCGGCGCGGCGCCGCTTGGGCTGGAGAGCACTGGCGATGCTGCTTTCGCGGTACCGACCTCGTTGCTTGGCACCCCGGCGGTGTCGCTGCCCGTATTGCAGGCCGAGGGCCTGCCGCTGGGGCTGCAGCTTATCGGCTTCACCGATGAAGACGCCGCCCTGTTCGAAACCGCGGCTGCGGTGGTGTCTCTGTTCGAGGAATAACCAACCGGCACCACGGTCGTGCGGGCGTCTCGAAGCACGCACGATGAAAAACCCAGTCAGTATCAATCCAACGCCGCTGCCCGTTCCCTGAGCGCGACCTTGTCGATCTTGCCGGTTGGGCCGACGGGGACGCATTCCAGCACCACGATGCGCGCGGGCTTCTTGTAGGGCGCCAGGCGTTCGGCGGCGAAGGTGGCGAGGTCGTCGGTGTCTAGGGTGTGATCGGGGATAGGCTCGACAAAGGCGATAACTTCTTCATTGCCTTCGACCGGACGCCCGACCACGGCGGCGATCAGTACGTCCGAATGGCCGGTCAGCACACCCTCGACCTCTGCCGGGTAGACGTTGAAGCCGGACCGGATGATCAGATCCTTGAGCCGCCCGACCAGGTGGATCTGCCCGTCTTCGTCAAGCCGGGCGAGATCGCCGATCGCGATCCAGCCGCCCGGACGCATGATGGCGGCGGTTGCGTCGGGGTCGCGGTAATAGCCGCTCATGGCGTTCGGCCCCCGGCACCAGACCTCGCCGACCTCGCCTTGCGGCACCTCATCGCCGGCCTCGTCCACCAGGCGGAAATCCATGCCGTGCCACGGGCGGCCGACGGCGCCCGGATTGGACGGGTTGGCCGGCGTACTGGCAGAGATCGGGGTGAATTCGGTCGCGGCGTAACCGGTGCCCAGCGCCATGCCGAACACGCGGGCGGCCGTGTCGCGCAGCGCCGGGTCGATCGGCGCGCCACCCGCCAGCACTTCCTTCAGGCGCGGGGCCGTAATCGTTCCCGCGCCCGCGCGCCCGACAAGTGCCGCGATCATCGGCGCCGCGCCATAGAGATGGGTCAGCCTTCCCTCTCTCAACTCGGCGAGTACCGTTTCGGGATCGAAACGGGCAGCAAGTTCCATCGCGGCACCCGCATAGAGCAGTGGCAGTACCATGCCAGCCAGCCCCAAAACGTGAACCATCGGCGCCACCACGTAAGCGCAGTCACCGGGGCCGAAGGCGCGCCGCTCGGCGACGATGGCGCTTTGATAAAGCAGCGCGCGGTGCGACAGCATGGCCCCCTTGGGCCGCCCGGTGGTGCCCGAGGTGAAGATCATGGCGCCAATCTGTTCAGCGCTTTCCACTATCGGCTCGGGCACGGCGGAAGGATCGGCGGGGCCAATCGCGACAGCGCCGAAATGTTCCGATTCCTCGGACACCGCGCCCGCCTCATCGGCATGGCGGGCGGCGGCGTCGGAATCGCCCGTGCTGTAGACCGCCAGCCTGGCGCCCGCACTTGTCCTGATGATGCCGATCTCACGCGCGGTGAAGCGCGCATTGATCATCACCGCCCACGCATCCAGCGCGGTGACGGCATAGACATAGGCGACCGCCGCGACCGAATTTTCGATGACCAGGGCGACCCGGTCGCCGGGCCGCACCCCTGCCGCCGCCAGCCGCACCCGCGCCGCCTCGATCCCGGCGGCAAGCTGGGCGTAGCTCCAGCATCGCGCGCCCTGCCAGATGGCGGGTGCCGCGGGAGCCTCGGCCACGCGGGTGGCGAGCGCGTCGATCAGCCGCCGTGGCAGGCTGGCGAGGATTTCGTCCGACGTGCGTTCCACGGGATTGGCTCAGGAGATGCTTTGCATGGGACCACGATTGTGCGTGCTTCGAGACACCCGCTTTCGCGGGCTCCTCAGCATGAGGAGAATTTTTAATGCCATCAAAGATTTACCTCATTCTGAGGAGCGGCCCACAGGGCCGCGTCTCGAAGAACGCATGGTCGATAGGCCAGCTTCCGTTCAGTCGTAGGTGGTCCGCGCGAGAAAGCGCTGGAGCCCGACATCGGTCTGCCAGACGCGCTGGTGCGCCGTGAGCATATGCGGAAGCGCCGCCTCGCGCGATTTCACCACCTCGTCGAAATCCGCGATGAAATGGCGCATGTAGCCCGCGACCTCGCGCCTCAGCGCGTCCTCGTCGATGGTCAGGATCTTGCGCTCTTTCATTACCACGCGCCCGTCGATGATAACGGTTTCGATACCCCGCCCGGTCTCGGTATAGATCATCTGGCGCGCCGCGCTGTTGAACGGAAGGTACGCCGTGTCGTCCAGATCGATCACCATCAAATCGGCCTTGTAGCCGGGTTTAATCGCGCCCAGCCGGTCATCCATGCAGTTGGTGCGCGCGCTTCCCAGCGTGGCATGACGCAGCGCCTCCGCGGAAAGCTGCGGTCCGGGCGTCGGTTCGCTGACCGCGCCGATGAGGCAAAACATCTTTGCCGCCAGGAACATGTTCTGCACGTCGGCGCCGGAGCAGTTATCACAGCCCAGCGCGATACGTATGCCCGACTCGCGCATGTCGAGCACCGGGGCTATGCCGCTCTTAAGTTTGAGATTGCTGAGATGATTGAGCACCACGCCGGCGTCGGCCGCGGCCATGCGGTCCATTTCTTCCCGCGTGATCCAGACGCTATGGGCGATGTTGAGCCGGTGGTTGAGCATCCCGCATTTGTCCATGTAGGTGATGAACGAGCCGCCGTAATCGCCGTAATTCTCGCGCGCGATCACCGCCTGTCCGCGGGTTTCGTAAACATGGATGTAAATGCCGGTATCGAACCGTTCCGCAAGATCGGCGCAGCCCTCCAGCAGCTCGGGCGTACAGCGTTGCGGCGCGAACGGACCAACCGCCCAATGGATGACGCCGCCATCGGGCCGGCGCTTCATCTCGGCATCCAGGAAATCGAGCTGCGCGCGGGCTCCCAGAGCCTTGGTGCCCAGCATCTCCTGAACCTCGACCGGCAGCCGGTCGCGGTCGCGCATCATGGCGACCGCCGGAATGTCCGACACCATGGGCGAAAAGATGACGCGCTCGCCGATCTCCTCATAGGCGTCCAGCACCACGTCGACATAGTCTTCCTGCAAGGGGATCAACCCCAGCATGTCCTGCACCGTGGTGACGCCGCAACGCATCGATTCCAGCGCGCCAACCAGGGTGCGCAGGCGAACCTCTTCCTTGGACCGGTTACCGCCCATCGGCAGCGCGTAGAGCAGCCACATCTCAAGCGGGAGTTCCTCGAACAGGCCGCGGCACAGCGTATCGTGCGAATGGTAATGCGCATTGACCATGCCGGGCACGATCAGCCGGTTCGCAGCATTCAGAACCTCCGCGCCTTGGGTCTGTTCGCCGGCCAGGTCCGGCCCGACGGCGACGATGTCCGACCCTTCGATCAATATGTCGGCGACGGCGGGCTTGTGCACGTCGTCGTCATGGTCATAAACCCGCCCGCCCTTTATCAGCAGCCGGCCGGTCCCGCTCGCCATCTATTTGCTCCCCTGCCCACGACTATATCCGCGCGGACGGTATCACCGGGAGGCGGGATTGGAAACTGCCCGCCAACCGCGTACCCTTGGCAAAACACCAGGGAGGGCCACGCGATGATCATCGATTCGCATATTCATGTCTGGAGCTATCCGGTGCTGCAGGAGCATGGCAGCAAGATCCGCTCGAC
>JAZFSB010000223.1:0-2379 GCA_036445935.1 Alphaproteobacteria bacterium
TAATCAACCCGGCTGGACGGCGGCGGAACCGGTACGCCGCCCTCGCGCATTCCGTCGAGATGAAACGCAATCGCTTCGCGCAGAGCCCGCTCGGTGTCCTCCACCGTCGCCCCGGTCGCGACACAGCCGGGAAGATCAGGGACATAAGCGGAAAAATTATCTCCCGCATTCTCAATAACGATGGCATAGCGCATGGGGGAAGCCCTCACTTTTTCAAACCAGCCTGCTTTAGGATACTGCCGAGCGTACCGGGCGCCAGATCGTCCCCCGGCCTGCCAGCAACCGTTACGCGTCCCGGTTTGCTCTCATGTTTCATCTGACGGTGACTTCCGCGCATGGCAACCTCGTACCAACCATCTCCGCGCAGCAGCCGCATTCGGCGTAACGTACCACGCCTCTGGAGCAATGATAGAGATCCTTGTCTTTGGTTTTAGTTGGCAATCGACCGGCCTTATTTCATTTTTGATTTCTGGGTGATTCTGTTTGGCCTTCACAATTTACCTGCGCACAAGCAAGAAAGCCTGGACCCCGGCTCGGGGGCCGGGGTGACGATTGTTGGATGTTGGGTACGGGTCGGCGCGGTCGGCCCCGCCCTGCGCCCCGGCCGCTATTTGCCGCTGAGATGCTGTTTCAGCACGCCGCTGGCTTTGCCGAAATCCATGCGGCCGGCGAAGCGTTCGCGTAAGGCCGCCATGGTTGAGCCCATGTCTTTCAGGGTCGCGGCGCCGGTTTCGGCCACCAGGGCGGCGACCGCGTCGGCGATCGCCTGATCGGTCATCTGCTCGGGCAGGAAGCCGCGGATGATGTCGATTTCGCCCGCTTCCTGATCGGCGAGTTCCTGGCGCCCGCCCTTTTCGAACATGATGATGCTTTCCTGGCGCTGCTTGATCATGGTCTGCAGCACGCGCATCACCTCATCATCGGCGATGCCATCCGGATTGCCATTGCCGCGCGCCGCGATGTCACGGTCCTTGACCGCCGCCATGATCAACCGGATGGTGGAGGTCGCGCGCTGATCCTTGCCCTTCATCGCGCCCTTGAGCGCGGTGCTGAATTCATCTCGAAGCATGTCGAAGATCGTCCTCTGGCGGCCACGACGGCGAACGTTACCGGAAATCCCCCGGCAAGGCAACAGGGTTGAAAAGATTAAGTCATTGATAAATAACAATATCTTTCCAGAAATGTCGCTTGACGTGGCGCTGGCCGCAGCCTATCAAGACGACATTCCGAAACATGCCGCCGACCCGCGCCTGGCCGCGATCACGCGGCCCGCCCCCTGGCCGACAGGGAGCGCGCAATAGACCCGCTGACCATGCCTCGTCAAGACACAGTTTCCGAAACGCCCCGGCCGCGCAATGCCACCGCGGCTCTTGTGCTGGCCGACGGCACGGTGTTCTGGGGCCTTGGGTTGGGCGCCGCCGGCAGCGCCATCGGCGAGGTCTGCTTCAACACGTCTGTCACCGGCTATCAGGAAATTCTGACCGACCCGAGCTATGCCGGCCAGATCATCACCTTCACCTTCCCGCATATCGGCAATGTCGGCGTCAATGACGAGGATATGGAATCAACGACGCCGGCGGCGCGTGGGCTGGTGCTGCGCTCCTCGGTCACCGAGCCGTCGAACTGGCGCGCGGCCGGACATCTGGGCGACTGGCTGGCAACGCGCGGCCTGATCGGCATCTCGGGCGTTGATACGCGCCGGCTGACGCGCCGTGTGCGCGACGGCGGCGCACCGGTCGGGGCCGTGTGCTTTGCCCCCGACGGCGATATCGATATCAAGGCGCTGCGGGCCCAGGCCACCGCCTGGCCGGGGCTGACCGGCATGGATCTGGCGAAAGAGGTGTCGTGCCGGCAATCCTACGGCTGGGACCAGACGCGCTGGGCGCTGGGGGCCGGCCATGGCACGCTTGAGGCGCCGCGCTTTAACGTCGTCGCGATGGATTTCGGCGCCAAGCATAACATTCTGCGCTGCCTGGCAACCGCCGGCTGCGCCGTCACCGTGGTGCCGGCGACGGCCACGCTGAACGACATCATGGCCCACGAGCCGGACGGGATTTTCCTGTCGAACGGGCCCGGCGATCCGGCGGCGACCGGGGAATACGCCGTACCGGTGATCCAGGCCCTGCTAAAAGGCGGCCTGCCGATCTTCGGCATCTGCCTGGGGCACCAGCTTCTGGCGCGCGCGCTGGGGGCCTCGACCGAAAAGATGCATCTCGGCCATCGCGGCGCCAACCACCCGGTCAAGGACCTGGCCACCGGCAAGGTCGAGATCACCAGTCAGAATCACGGCTTCGTGGTCGCCCGCGACAGCCTGCCCAAGGGCGTCGTCGAAACCCACAAGTCGCTGTTCGACGGCTCGCTCGAAGGCATCCGCGTCGA
>JAZFSB010000224.1:0-2765 GCA_036445935.1 Alphaproteobacteria bacterium
CGTCGGCGAAGATTGATCGGTTGCCGGCCAAGCAGCTCCAGATGCGGCTGGTCATGCTCTATGTCGTGGGTTCGGTCGTTGCGGTATCGACCACCATGTTTCTGGTTCTGGTCGGGTTTGAGTTTACTGGCTACCAGTGGTCGCTGGTCATCATCATTATCCCGATCGTGGTGCCGTTCTTCATTTTTGCCGATATCTATCTGATCATTAAACATTTTCGGCCGGTGCGCGCGGTTCTTGAACGGTTTGATGCCGGCGAGATGCCGAGCCTCGAGGAGGTTTCGCCCGCCGTGTCGCGCGCGTTGAACCTGCCGTTCTATTCCTTCATCCGGGTAACGTTCATCCACGGGCCGCTTGCGTCCGGTGGGACCGTTGTCGCGCTCTATCTTCAGAACTGGCTGTTCGATGCCGGCTTTGAAACGTGGCAGATTGTCGGGTTCGGGGTAACTATCCTGTTCTTCTCGTCGCCGGCGCACGCGATTTTCGAATATTTCAATATCCAGCGCGCCCTGACGCCGAGCTTCCTCTTCCTCTGGGCCCACTGCCCGCGGCTGCGCGAGGCGGACCGTATGGAAGTGATCCCGATAAACCTGCGCGAAAAGCTGCTTTATCTGGCGATTTTCATTACAGCACTTCCGCTTTTCTTCTTCGCCGTCTCGATCATGTTCAAGGTCGAGCTGTTGTTGGACTCGCTCGGCGTCGATGCGCCGTTTCAGCAGCTTGTGCCGCTGCTGACCTGGGTGGTCGGCGTGGTCGTGGTCTGCGTGGGCGGCGCGCTGGCCATGTCGTTCCTGACCGCCAACGATGTCTCCAGTTCGGCGGCGCGCATGATCCGGGCCATGGAGGAGGTCGAGGACGGCCGGCTCGACAACCGGCTGTTCATCACCACCACCGACGAATACGAAAATCTCTATCGCGGCTTCAACCTGATGACCGAGTCGCTGCGCGAGGAAGTCCAGATTCTCGAAGTCACGCAGGACCTGGCGGGTGAACTAAATCTCGATACGCTGATCGAGCGCATCATGACCGCGACCACCGAATTGCTCGATGCCGAACGTTCCACCCTGTTCGTCTATGACGCCAAGACGGATGAGCTGTGGTCGCGCTTCGCCGAGGGGATGGTTCAGACCGAGATACGGTTTTCCGCCGGCCAGGGAATTGCCGGCGCGGTGTTCCGCGGCGGCGACCTGCTGCATATCCCGGACCCCTACGACCATCCGCTGTTCAATCCCGATATTGACCGGCAGACCGGCTTTAAGACCCGCAGCATTCTGTGCATGCCGATCGTCACCAAGGAGGGCGACCGTATCGGTGTTACCCAGGTGCTGAACAAGCGGGGCGGCGACTTTACCGTCAAGGATGAAACGCGGCTGCGGGCGTTTACCGCCCAGGTGGCGGTATCGCTGGAGAACGCCCGGCTGTTCGACGATGTTCTCAATATGAAAAACTACAATGAGAGCATTCTGCACAGCACGACCAACGGCATGATCACCATGGACACCGACCGCGTGGTGGTTACCGCCAACGACGCCGCGCTTTCCATCCTGCGGAGCGAAGAGGCGGACGTCATCGGCCGCGGCGCGGAAGACGTGTTCGGGGCGCGGAATTCCTGGCTGATGCGCAGCCTCGAGGCGGTGGAGACGACCCGGAACAATGATATTTCCGTCGATGCCGAGCTCAAGCTCGCCTCGGGTGACAGCGCATCGGTCAATGCCACGGTGTCGCCGCTGATCGATATCAACCAGGAAGATATCGGCTCGATGGTGATCCTTGAAGATATCAGCAGCGAGAAACGCGTGCGGACCACCATGGCGCGCTACATGAGCAAGGAGGTGGCGGATCAGTTGCTTGCCGCCGGCGAATCCGAGCTCGGTGGCAAGAACCAGCATGTCTCGATCCTGTTTTCCGACGTGCGCGGCTTCACCACCATCTCCGAGGCGCTCGGCGCGCGCGAAACAGTTGCCATGCTGAACGAATATTTCGAACACATGGTGGATGTCGTGCTCGCCAATGGCGGCATCCTCGACAAGTATATCGGCGATGCGATCATGGCGCTGTTCGGCGCGCCGTTCGCGGGCGACAACGACGCCGACAACGCGGTTACGGTCGGCAACGGCATGCTGGTGGCGCTGCGCGCGCTTAACGTGCAGCGAGCCGCGGCGGGTAAGGAGGCGATCGATATCGGCGTCGGCATCAGCACCGGCGAGGTCATCGTCGGCAATATCGGCTCATCCAAGCGCATGGAATACACCGTCATCGGCGACAGCGTGAACCTTGGCGCGCGGCTGGAAGGCGCTAACAAGGTCTACGGCACCAAGGTCCTGCTGAGTGAAGCCACGGCTGCCGAGCTGAAACGCGACGACCACCTGCTGCGCGAAATCGACCTGATCCAGGTGCAGGGCAAGGACCAGCCGGTCGCCGTTTTCGAGGCGCTCGACTGGCATACCGAGGAAACCTTCCCCAACATGGGCCAGACCCTGGAAGCGTTCGCCGCCGGGCGCGAAGCCTATCGCGCGATGGACTGGCGCCGCGCTATCGACCGGTTCGAAGCCGCCCTTGCCGCCAATGGCGGCGACCGGCCAATGTCGCTTTCACCCACGCTGTTCGCAACGCATCGAGCGGTGCAGCACGGAATCTCCTCCGGCCGTCACCATCGGCGCCGGGCACGTGGCCAAATGCTGGGTCGCCACGCCGGCGGAGACATCTGACGCATGAACTCCGCGCAACCGCTTCTCAGCGTCGTCGATCTCGTCAAGCATTTTGCC
>JAZFSB010000225.1:0-3086 GCA_036445935.1 Alphaproteobacteria bacterium
AGCAGCCGCAGCGTTTCCGCCACATCGCCTTCAAGATACGCGTCTGCCTGCAGGCTTTGATAGACCATGTGGCCCTTATGCGGGTCGTTGTCGATCACGACGATTTTCGCGTCCGTCGGGCAGGCGCTCGGCGGATACCAGGGCACCCGGTTCTGTACCACCAGGACCAGGTCGGCCTCCTGCAACGCCGGCGGCATGCCATAGCCCTGATGCAGCGGATGCTCCTTGGGGAAATTGCCGCATAGCGCGACCATGCCCTCTACCACCGGGATCGAGCCCAGCTCGGCGAGATCGAGCAGCGCGTTGTAGCCTTCGAGCGTCGCGCCCGCGGATTCGGTCGTAATGACCGGGTTTTTCGCCCCGCGCAGTAAATCGGCGACACGCTCGATATCGCCGTCGGTCGGACGTTGGATCGGCGCGGGCGGCGCCTTGCGCAGCTTCGCGGGCGGCGTCCAGTCATCCAGCATGACCTCGATCGGCACGTTCAGATAGGTCGGGCCGGCCGGCCGGCGCTGCGCCATTTCGCCGGCACGCACCACCTGCTCATAGAGCGTCGCCGGGCTGGTCGCCTGATTGGCCCATTTGACGATCGGTTCGAACAGCCGCTGCGGCCCGCCGACGATGCTGAGGCTGGTAAACCACTGGCGGCCGGGATCGAAATCGGGATCGTCGCCATAGCTCAGCGATTCGCCCGACATCACGACCATCGGCGTGTCGGATAGTTGCGCCGCGTGAACCCCCATCGCGCCTTGCAACAGACCGGCCCCGGCATGCAGGATCACCACCTGCATTTTCCCGGTGACGGCGGTGTAGCCAATCGCCAGATCGACCGCCAGCGTCTCGTGCCAGCAATGGATATAGGTGGGACCATCGCGCCCCTCGACCTGCTGGCGGGTGAGCGCTTCCCACACCGGGCCCCATTCAGAGCCGGGAGAGGACATCACGTAATCCACATCGAGATTCCGGATCGCCTCAAGAATCCCTTCGCCGCCGTCAGGTTGGTTTCTCAATTTCTGTCTCCCTTGAAATATTTATCCCACCGTCGTTTGCCGCGGCGGGGTCGTTCGTTCGACATCTTAAAGAAGCGTTCGGCCTCTGCAACCACCTACGACGATCGCCACATTTGTCGCCGGCGCGCTTGGTCGATATTCTGCCTTGCCCCGGGCGGAACGGGATTCTAGCCTTTGGCCGCGAGGGAGGGGACAGCGCCATGATTAAACAGCCATCGCTGGTGGCCGCGCTTGCAATTTGCGCGGCGCTTGCCGACACCAGCCCGCGGCACGGCCGGGCGCAAACCTACACCTTCACCGCCATCCCCGATCAGGATGAAAGCCAGCTTCGCAAACGGTTCGGCGCGGTGGCGCGCTATCTGTCGACATCGCTGGGCGTGAAAGTGCGCTACATCCCGGTAAAGTCATACGCTGCCGCGGTCACGGCGTTTCGCAACAATCAGGTGCAGCTTGCCTGGTTCGGCGGCCTGTCGGGCGTGCGCGCCCGCGCTATGGTGCCGGGATCGCGCGCGCTGGCGCAGGGCGCCGAGGACGTCGCCTTCGTCACCTATTTCATCGCCCATGCCGATACGGGGCTAACCGAGCAGAGGACCCTGTCGAAGGCGATCGCCGGCAAGACCTTCACTTTCGGCTCCAAGGGTTCGACATCGGGACGGCTGATGCCGGAATTTCATATCCGCGAGGCCTTCGGCAAGCGGCCGGGGCAGGTGTTCCGCCGGGTCGGGTTCAGCGGCGATCATTCGCGCACCATCGCCCTTGTCCAATCCGGCACCTACGCGGTCGGCGCGGTCAACTTCAAGGTTTGGGAACGCGAAATGAAACAGGGCCGGATCGACCCGAAGCGCGTAAGCGTCATCTGGCGCACGCCGCCCTATCCCGACTACCAATGGACGGTGCGCGGCGACGTGGACAAGCGGTTCGGCAGCGGATTCGGGGACAGGATCAAGACCAGCCTGCTCGGCATGAACGACCCGAAACTTCTCAAGGTGTTTCCACGCAAGGCTTGCATTGCCGCCCGGAACGCCGATTATGAACCGGTCAGGAAGACAGCGAAAGCAATCGGGCTGATAGAGTGATGCCACTCATCGAACTCCGGGACGCGTCGGGGGGTTATAACGGCGCGACGGTCCTTAGCGGTGTCTCGCTCAGCATCGAGGCCGGCGAGCACATAGCCCTGGTCGGCGAAAGCGGCGCCGGCAAGTCGACGCTGCTCAAGATGATCCATGAGCGGTGCCGCGACCAAGCCGCCCTGGTGCCCCAGGAACTTGGGCTGGTTCAGGCGCTGACCGTGTTCCACAACGTCTATATGGGTCGCCTCCACCGTTTTCCGGTACTGCACAATCTACGCAACCTGCTGGCGCCGGTACGCGCCGATGTCGATGCCGTGACCGACGTGCTGAGACGCCTTCGGCTCGAGGACAAGCTGTTCGCCTCGGTCGGTGAATTGTCGGGTGGCCAGCAGCAGCGCACAGCGGTGGGGCGCGCGCTGTTTCACCCGGGCGACATCCTGATCGCCGACGAGCCGGTTTCCGCCGTCGACGAGCATCAGGCGCGGGAAATCCTGGAAACGCTGAACAGCGACAAGCAGACCGTGATCCTCGCCATGCATGACCGCGCGCTGGCGCTGCGCTTCGCCGACCGTCTGATCGGGGTCAAGGGCGGCCGCATCGTGCTGGACGAAGCCGCCAGTGGCATGACGCCGGGCGACCTTGATCAACTATACCAGACCAACGGCGGATGATTTCCCGGCGCGCGCGCTCGCCGCTGGCCCGAACGACGCTGGTCTTCGTCGGCGTCGCCCTGGTCTGCGTTGCCTTCGCCGACCTGGCGATCAACACCGCCGATCCGTGGGCTGAGCTTGCGCGGCTCATGCTCGGTGTCGTCACGCCGGATTTCTATGCCACCGACAATCTGGGCACTGCCCTGCTCTACACCTTCGCCTTCGCGATCCTGGGAGTGGCGTTCGGCAACGTCATCGGGTTCGCACTCGCGCTGGTGTTCTTCAGCCGCTCTGTGCGCATCTTTTGCGCCATGGTGCGCGCCGTCCACGAGTTGTTCTGGGCGTTGATCTTCCTG
>JAZFSB010000226.1:0-8715 GCA_036445935.1 Alphaproteobacteria bacterium
CGAATACATGAAGGACATGTATTACAGCTCGCAGCCCTGCGAGAAGATGCACCCGGAAGCGGTGGAGCAGACCTTCGAGATGATGGATGCCGAAAACACCATGATCTACGCGTCCGATTACCCGCACTGGGACATGGATGTGCCCAGCGTGATCTATGACCTGCCGTTCCTCGACGAGCGTCAGAAGCGCAAGATCATGGGTGAGAACGGGGCCCAGGTGTTCGATATCGACTACAGCGAGCGCTACCCCGACTACAAGCCGCTCTGACGTAATCACTGATCCGCTAACGCGGATTCGCACCGGCCCGCTCTCCCACCCGGCCACCCATAGGATAATCCCGTGGGTGGCCGGGTGGGGGAGCGGGCCGGTTCCGTTAGATCGGAAAGACTCTAGCCGTCGTCCGCTTCGTCGCCGTCGAGGCGGATAACGCGGATCTTGCGGCCGTTGCTGGTCAGCGCCAGCTTGCCGTGCTTGAGCGCCAGCGCGTCCTCGCCGAACAGCTCGCGCCGCCAGCCCTTGAGCGCCGGCACATCGGCGTTGTCATCAAGCGAGATCGCCTCGATGGCTTCGCTGTTGGCGATCAGCCGCTGGGCGACGTCCGCGCTTTCGGCCTTGATCTTGATCAGCACCTTGAGCAGATCGACCGACGGGCCGGGGCCGCGCTGCTGGTCGCGCCCGCGTGGCCGGGCCGGGCAGTCGGCGTCGGGCACCGCCTGGCCGCGCATCACCGCTTCCAGGATCGCCGCCCCCGAGGCGCCGCCGGATTGCCCGCCATGCAGCCCGCGCAGCGCGCCGAGATCGTCACGCGTCTTCGGCGTATGAATGGCGATTTCGACCAGCCCATCGTCGCGCAGCACCCGGCCGCGCGGCACGTCGCGCCGCTGGGCTTCCTGTTCCCGCCAGGCCGCCAGCTCGCGCAGGATCGCCAGTGTGCGGGGCTTGGCATTGCGGATCTTGAGCCGCCGCCAGGTTTCATAGGGGTCGATCTGGTACAGGCCGGGGTCGCACAGGGCATCCATCTCGGCACTTATCCAGTCGGCGCGGCCGTTCTTTTCCAGCCGGTCGCGGATTTTTTCGTAGACCACCCGCAGATGGGTGACGTCGGCCAGCGCATATTCGATCTGGCGGTCGTTCAGCGGCCGGCGTTGCCAGTCTGTGAAGCGCATGGTCTTGTCGACGCTCTGGCGCGCCAGCTTGGACACCAGCGTCTCGTACCCCACCGAGTCGCCGAACCCGCAGACCATGGCCGAGACCTGGGTATCGAACACCGGCGTCGGGACCGAGCCCATCAGATTGAAAAATATCTCGAAATCCTGCCGCGCGGCATGGAACACCTTGAGCACCGCGGGGTCCTTCATGAGATCCAGGACCGGGGCGATATCGATGCCGTCGGCCAGCACGTCGATACAGGCGGCTTCATCCGGCCCGCCGAGCTGGATCAGGCACAAAATCGGGTAGTAGGTCTTGTCGCGCAGGAATTCCGTATCGACGGTAATGAAGTCCGCTTCCGATAGGCGGTCGCAAAAGGCCGCCAGTTCGGCGCTGTCCGTAATCAATGACATGTTCGTGCTATACACAAATTTCCGCGCCGGTGAAAGTGCCGCGGTACGGTCTCACGGTCCACAACCCTTGACAGGACAGGTTGTTCCGTGGCCTTTGCCCGGCGGCGCGTGCCGATATTCAGTTACGGTCAAGGAACCGATAGATGCATCGCTACAGAACTCATAGCTGCAACGATCTGAGGATCGAAAATGCTGGTGACCAGGCTCGGCTTTCCGGTTGGGTCCATCGCAAGCGCGATCATGGCAACCTGCTGTTCGTTGATCTCAGGGATCATTTCGGCATCACCCAGTGCGTGGTCGATGTCACCAGCCCGGTATTCAAGACGCTTGAGGCGACCCGGCTGGAATCGGTGATTTGCGTGACCGGCGAGGTGGTGCGGCGCAGCGACGAAACCATCAATACGACCCTGCCAACCGGCGAGGTCGAACTGGTGATCCGCGAGATCGAGCTGCTCGGTCCGGCCGCCCCGCTACCGCTGCAGGTCAACAGCGACGAGGATTACGGCGAGGAGGTGCGGCTGCGCTATCGCTATCTCGACCTGCGCCGCCAGCGCCTGCACCGCAACATCACGCTGCGCTCGTCGGTCATCTCCAGCATCCGCCGGCGCATGACGGATCAGGGCTTCATCGAGTTCCAGACCCCGATCCTGACTTCGAGCTCGCCCGAGGGTGCGCGCGACTTCCTGGTGCCGAGCCGCCTGCATCCCGGTGATTTCTATGCCTTGCCGCAGGCGCCGCAGCAGTTCAAACAGCTCATCATGGTGGCCGGCTTCGACCGCTATTTCCAGATCGCGCCCTGCTTCCGCGACGAAGACGCGCGCGCCGACCGCTCGCCGGGCGAGTTCTATCAGCTCGATGTTGAGATGTCGTTCGTCACCCAGGATGACGTTTTCAACGCGCTGGAGCCGGTCCTGCATGGCGTGTTCGAGGAATTCGCGGATGGTCGCTCGGTTTCCGCGCCGCCTTTCATCCGCATTCCCTATAACGAGTCGATGCTGAAATACGGCAACGACAAGCCGGATCTGCGCAACCCGATTGTCATGTCGGACGCGACCGAGATCTGGGGCGGCACCGATTTCAAGATATTTGCCGGCGCGATCGACAAGGGGTCTGTGGTTCGCGCCATCCCGGCGCCCGGCGCCGAAAGCCGGCCGAGAAGCTTTTTCGACAAGCTGAATGACTGGGCCCGCGCCGAGGGCGCCGGCGGGCTGGGCTATATCGTGTTCGGCGACGGCGAAGCCAAGGGTCCAATCGCCCGCTTCCTGGACGCCGACCGAATAGCCGCGCTTCGCAAGGCAACCGGGGTCGGCGACGGCGACGCGGTGTTCTTCGTCTGCCAGCCGAAGGCCGATGCCGAGCGCTTCGCCGGATTGGCGCGGACCCGCATCGGCGAAGAACTCGGGCTGATCGACGACAACCGGTTCGAGTTCTGCTGGATCGTCGATTATCCGATGTACGAGTTTGACGAGCGCACCCGCAAGGTTGAGTTCAGCCACAATCCGTTCTCAATGCCGCAGGGTGGGCTGGAGGCGCTTGAAACCATGGATCCGCTGGAGATCAAGGCCTACCAGTACGACATCGTGTGCAACGGGATCGAGCTGTCGAGCGGAGCTATCCGCAATCATTTGCCCGAAATCATGTACAAGGCCTTCGCCATTGCCGGCTATAGCCAGGAAGACGTGGAAACGCGGTTTTCAGGTATGCTGAATGCGCTCAAATTCGGCGCGCCGCCGCATGGCGGGTCGGCCCCCGGTATCGATCGCATCGTCATGCTGTTGGCGGGTGAACAGAACATCCGCGAAGTCACGATGTTCCCAATGACCCAACAGGCGCAGGATCTGATGATGGGCGCGCCCGCGCCGGTCCCGCCCGACCGGCTCGAGGAGCTCCACATCCGCGTGGTGATGCCGCCGCCGCGTGATGGCTGAGCTTCATGGATTTTATGTAAAGACGGCACCGGCCCGCTCCGCGCGAGCGGAACATCCTCTCATTCGAATTTTTTCTTACTCGGCCGCGCTTCGCACGATATCGGTCTGCTTGCGCCGCTTGTCGTAATACATCGCCATATCGGCCCGGTGCAGTAGGTCCTCCACCGTGTCATGTGGCCCATAGGGTTCGGCGCCTAGGCTGGTCCTGAGTGGAATGTCGTGGCCCTTATGCACGATACCGGTACTGTCGCACAGCCATTGCAAGGTCCGCAGACGGCTCTGCCCACCCTTCCAGCTGGTATTGACCAGCAAGGCGGCGAACTCATCACCACCCAGTCGCGCGACGACATCGGATTCACGCACCGCACCCTGTAGCGTGTCGGCGGCGCAGCGCAGCAGCGCATCGCCCGCGCAATGGCCGTGGGTGTCGTTGATGGATTTGAAGCCATCCAGGTCGGCGATGGCCAGCACGCCGGTTTCGCCATAACGGCGCGCCCGGGCCAGCATCAGAAACAGGTGGTGTTCGAAGCCGCGGCGGTTGAGCAGGCCGGTCAGCGCATCCGTCGACGACAGATTTTCGAGTGTGACGATGCGTTGGCGCTGATCGGCGAGACGCTGTTCGGTCTCCGCCGCGTAGCGTAGCGCCCGCTCGACGAGAATTTGTTCCCGTTCGGTGATGTCGGTTGGGAGGTCACGCAAAAGCTGATGTGAAAGGGTTCCAAACTGTGCCCCGTTCGCATGATAGTCGCCGTCCGGCGTCATCGCTGTGTATTCCATAATTATTACTACCTTTACTACCAACAGATACTGGCATTCCCTCCCGTTACCAGAAGCAACCATGCAAGTTACATGCCAAAAATATTCATATGTTTTCAACGGGTTGGTGTAAAAAATCCGCCTGCTGGCTCTGCCGGGCGGCAAAAATTGCCGGCGTGGACGGAAAATAGTGCCGCCGCGGCTTTTGCCTTGGGCGGACGGTCATGAAATAATTAGCTGATGTTTTTGCGGTCCGGGATCGGGGCTTGTCGGAAGGGAAACGCGGCGCTGTGCGAAATTTTCGGCATCTGTTGATGGTGGGGCTGATGGCGGTGGCGCTGTCAGGAGAGACGCTTGCCGCGGGTGTTGGTTTTGCGCCCCATCGCGCCGTCTATGGTCTCTCGCTCGACCGCGACAAGACCGGTGGCAACGTGAGCCAGGCTACTGGCGAACTGGCCGTGGAATGGCGCCAGGCCTGCGACGGCTGGACCTTCGAATACCGCTCCCTGATAGATATTAGCTATAGCGAAGGCGGACGGATGCGGCTGGTCACCAGGGCAAGCACCTGGGAAGAGATGGACGGGCATGAATTTCGTTTCAATGTGCGCCACGAATCGAATGGCAAGGTTCTGGAGCGGATCGAGGGGCATGCCAGGATGGGGCAGGGTGGCGGGTTGGTGACTTTCAGCAAGCCCAAAAAGAAATTCATCAAACTGCCGCCGGGCACGCTGTTCCCGGTGGCGCATTCCATCGATGTGTTGCATGCGGCGACGACGGCAAAGGCGCCGGTGTTTCATGCAAAATCGGTCTTTGATGGCATGGAGTTCGACGGCGCCTATCTTGTTAATGCGGTGATTGGCAAGGGTAGTCGCGCCAAGGCGGGGCTTCCGGCGCTACGCGGTCTGATTAACTGGCCGGTTCATCTGGGCTATTTCGCGAACTCCGCCGCGCCCGATCCGCGCTTCGAACTCGGCATGCGAATGTTCGCCAACGGCGTAACCGACGATCTCGTCATGGCGCTGTCGGAAATCACGCTACGCGGCCACATCCAGAAGCTCGAACTGCTGCCCAGCGACTGCGCCGGCTAGAGCGTTTCCGATCTTACGGCACCGGCCCGGTGCGATCCGCGTGAGCGGAAAACGCTCTAGAGCGTTCCGGCTTAAACGGAAGAATTCGTTCTCGGCCATAGCCAGGCGGCGCCGCGGACGCCGCTGGAATCGCCGTGTACGGGTGGGCGAAGCCTGGTATCGACGCTGTCCGAGAAAACCCAGCGTGGCCACAACGCAGGTACCGCTTCGTAAAGGCGTTCGATATTGGACAGCCCGCCGCCCAGCACGATTACATCTGGATCGAAAAGATTGATCACCGTGGCCAACGCACGGGCAAGCCGCCTTTCATACACGGCGAGCGTGGCGGATGCCGTCCGGTCGCCCGCCGCCGCGCGACGGGCGATGTCGTCTGGCTCGCGCGTTTCGCCACAGAGGGCTTCGTGTTCGCGGACGAGGCCAGGGCCCGACAGGAAGGTTTCGATGCAGCCCGTCTGCCCGCAATAGCAGGTGGGACCTGGGCGCTCATCGTCTTCCGGCCAGGGCAGCGGATTGTGGCCCCATTCGCCAGCGATGGCGTTCGCGCCCCGCACCGGCGCTCCGTCAATGGCTATGCCGCCACCCACGCCGGTTCCCAGGATGACCCCGAACACCGTTGGTGCATCACGTCCGGCACCGTCGACCGCTTCAGACAGGGTAAAACAGTTGGCGTCATTGGCGATGCGCACGGGGCGGCCGATTGCCGCTTCCAGGTCGCGGTCAAAGGGGTGACCGATCAACCATGTCGAATTGGCGTTTTTGACCAGTCCGGTGCGCGGTGATATCGCCCCTGGAATACCGATCCCGATGCTGCCCGTTTGGCCGCTCTCGCTCTCGATTGCCGCGATGCCGTCGGTGACGGTGCGCACTGTTGCGTCATAATCACCGGCCGGTGTCGGGATGCGTCGTCGGTACAGCTCGGACCCATCATCGTCGAGCGCGATGAATTCCGTCTTTGTTCCGCCGAGATCGATTCCAATGCGCATGGAAATCACTGCCTTTCACCGGATGCGAGCGCTCGTGCCTATTTGTGGCAGTGCCCGGATTCCCTACTCGTGTATGATAGGCTTCTCCGGCTGGGCAGTCCGCCTCCGAGGGGGTTTCGTTAGATGTTGTTAACCTTTTTAGACCAAATTTGACGTCCACGGGCAGGTGGTGAGAGGAGGCAACGCCAGAGTGGCGGCCACCTTGGAAACTCCTGTCGCGAGAGTTTTGTGACTTTGACGAATACGGGGCGTAACCGCACGGGGTGATGATGGAAAAAAAGAAGATTTTGATCGTCGAAGACAACGAGCTGAACATGAAGCTGTTTCATGATCTGCTTGAGGTCCATGGCTACGAAACCATTCAGACCAAAGACGGTCGCCAGGCATTGGGCCTTGCCCATGAACACCACCCCGACTTGATCCTGATGGATATCCAGTTGCCCGAGGTATCTGGCCTTGAGGTCACTAAATGGATCAAGGAAGACGACGATCTCAAGTCGATCCCGGTGATAGCGGTCACGGCTTTTGCCATGAAGGGTGATGAAGAAAAAATCCGTAACGGCGGCTGCGAGGCCTATATCGCCAAGCCGATATCCGTTTCCACATTCCTGAAGACGATCGAAAAGGTCCTCGACTGATCACACTGGTGAATAGCCATGTCCGCGCGCGTCCTTGTTGTTGATGATCTTCCGGTCAACGTAAAACTGCTAGAAGCCAAGCTTCTGGTTGAGTATTACGACGTCATCACCGCGGGTGACGGGCCGTCGGCCATCCAGGCGGTGATCGATCAGGCGCCAGATATCGTGCTGCTGGACGTCATGATGCCCGGCATGGACGGTTATGAAGTATGCACCGCCCTCAAGGCCGATCCGATCACCGCGCACGTGCCGGTGGTGATGGTGACAGCGCTCAACGAAACCCGCGACCGGGTGCGCGGACTTGAAGCCGGCGCCGATGACTTTCTAACCAAACCGGTAAACGATGTGGCGTTGTTCGCCCGTATCCGCTCGCTGGTGCGGCTCAAGCGGGCAAGCGACGAATGGCGCGCCCGAGAAGCCACGGCTGTCGAGCTGGGTGTTACCGGGGCGACGCTGGATTCTGTGGACGAGAAAGCGCCGGGGCGAATTCTCGTCGCGATCAACGGCTTGTGGGAACATGAGAAGACGGTCGAAACTCTCCGCGGGCAGGGCCATCATGTCGAGCTCGCCGAAAACGATACCGAGACGCTGTCCATGGCCGTGGATTGTGACTATGAGCTGGTGGTGTTAGGCGACAGCGACAGCGATGGTGACGGCGATGCGCTGCGCGCGTGTTCCCAGCTTCGCTCCAACGCCGAAACCCGTCATATCCCGATCCTGATGATTGTCCCCGATGGCGACGAACCGCGTTTGGCCAAGGCGCTCGAGCTGGGCGTCAATGACTACCTGGTTCGGCCAATCGATCGCGATGAGTTGATCGCCCGCACCCGCACTCAGATCAGGCGCCGACGCTACGAGGAACGGCTGCGCGAGAATTTCGCCGCCAGCGTCAATGCCGCGGTCACCGATTCCCTGACGGGCATGTATAACCGACGCTATCTGAAATCCCATTTTCAGCGCCTGTCCCGGCGACTGCGCGGCAGCACCAAGCCGCTTTCACTGATGGTGCTTGATGCCGACCGGTTCAAGGAAGTCAACGATATCTGGGGTCATAATATCGGTGATGAGGTGCTGCAGGAAATAGCCAGGCGTATTCAGAGCAATCTGCGTGGCTTCGATACGGCGGTGCGTTATGGCGGCGAAGAGTTCGTGGTGCTGTTGCCCGACACGCCGATTGCCGCCGCCGCCACCGCCGCCGAGCGGATCTGCGGGTTGATTGCGGCGACGCCAATTCCAATTTCGGCGGACCCGGCCGGCCTGCCGGTCACCGTCAGCCTCGGCGTTGCTGCCGCGGTCGACACGCTTGATCTTGACGACCTGATAAAAAGGGCTGATGACGCGATGTACCGGGCCAAGCAGGAAGGTCGCAACCGCGTGGTGATTGATCGCGATCACGATCCCCTGATTGCACTGGGGGCGGCGGGCTGAAGGCTGGCCACTTCAGGCTCTAATACTCTTCAGACATGACAAAGGCCCCCGCGCCTGGCGCGGCGGCCTGTATCGTCGTCGACCGATCCGCCCAGGCGGATCGTGGCGCTACTTGATTTTGCCTTCCTTGAAGATGACGTGCTTGCGCGCGACCGGATCGTATTTCCGGACTTCCATCTTGTCGGTTATGGTCCGCGGGTTCTTGCGGGCGATGTAGTAGTAGCCAGTGTCAGCGCTGCTAACCAGCTTGATCTGGATCGAGTTGGCCTTGGCCATGCTGTTCTCTCCGTGCCGTTTCGGTGGCCCAAGGGGCGCACCATAGATTTTGCTC
>JAZFSB010000227.1:0-4540 GCA_036445935.1 Alphaproteobacteria bacterium
GCGGTGTCTATCGCCGCCGGCGCGACGTGCTGGTGGAAAGCTTCGCCCGCGCCGGCTGGGACATACCGTCGCCGTCGGCCACCATGTTCGCCTGGGCGCCGATCCCCGAACGATTCCGCAATCTGGGGTCGCTTGAATTCTCCAAGCTGATCCTCAAGGAAGCCGGCGTCGCGGTGTCGCCCGGTATCGGCTTCGGCGAATTCGGCGAGGGCTATGTCCGCATCGCCCTGGTTGAGAATCGCCAGCGTATTCAGCAGGCGGCCCGGAACGTCAAACGCTTTCTGTCCAGCCCTTCCGACTCCGTGGGGGCGGGTGTCTCTTCCGCAAACGTGTCTTGAGTGACCCGCTTCGAATTGCGATCGCCGGTCTTGGCACTGTCGGGACCGGGCTGATCGAGCTTCTGCGCGAGAACGCGGTGCTGCTTGAGCGGCGCTGTGGCCGGGCTATAGAGGTCGCTGCCGTTTCCGCGCGCGACCGGTCGCGCGCCCGGGGCGTCGACCTCGGCGGCATCGACTGGTATGACGACGCGGTCGGCATGGCGGCCGAGGCCGAGGTCGAGATCGTGGTTGAGCTGATTGGTGGGGCCGATGGCCCGGCCAAGGCGGTGTGCGAGGCAGCGCTTGGCGCCGGGCGCAGCGTGGTGACCGCGAACAAGGCGCTGATCGCCCATCATGGCACGGCGCTTGCGCGTCAGGCCGAGGATGCCGGCGTGACGCTGGCTTACGAGGCGGCGGTGGCCGGCGGCATTCCGATCATCAAGGCGTTACGCGAAGGGCTGGCGGGCAACCAGATCGATCTGATCTACGGCATTCTCAACGGTACCTGCAATTATATCCTGTCCACCATGCGCGAGACCGGGCGCGACTTTCCGGACGTGCTGGAAGAGGCGCAGCAGCTCGGTTATGCCGAGGCCGATCCCGCTTTTGATATCGATGGCATCGATGCCGCGCATAAGCTGGCGATACTCGCGAGCGTAGCTTATGGCGCCGAGATCGCCTTCGATGACGTCTTCGTCGAGGGCATCAGGCATGTCTCCGCCCTTGATATCCGTTTCGCCGGCGAACTTGGCTACCGCATCAAGCTTCTTGGCATCGCGCGCCGGGTGGAAGGTGGCATCGAACAGCGCGTGCATCCCTGCATGGTGCCGCTGGACTCACCAATTGCGGTGGTTGAAGGCGTCTATAACGCCGTCGTCGCGCACGGAAATTTCGTCGGTGCGACGGTATTCGAAGGACCGGGCGCGGGCGCCGGTCCGACCGCGTCCGCTGTTGCCGCCGATATCATCGATTGCGCGCGGGGCGCCATCGTGCCGACTTTCAACGTCTCCGCTGGCGCGCTGACGCCGATGCGCTCGGTGGATATTTCGCGCCACAGGGGCGCCTATTACATTCGTCTGATGGTGATGGACCGGCCCGGCGTGTTCGCCGACATCGCGGCGACGCTGCGCGACGAGGAGGTTTCGATGGAAGCCATCCTGCAGCGCGCCCGCGCGCCAGGTGAACCAGTGCCGGTGGTCATGACCACCCACGATGCCGAGGAATCGGCGTTGCGGCGGGTAATCGATCGGTTTGCCGGATTCGAGACCGTCGTGGAAACACCATGTATGATCAGAATAGAACAACTGCCGCACTGACGGTGGATAAGGAGCGAGAGGACAATGGCTGAATCAATTCCGATGGATCGCAATCTGGCGCTTGAGGCGGTCCGGGTGACCGAAGCCGCCGCCCTTGCCGCCTCGCGGCTGATGGGGTGTGGCGACGAGAGGGCGGCCGATCAGGTCGCGGTCGATGCCATGCGTACGGCGCTGAACAGCCTGGCCATCAGGGGGACGGTTGTGATCGGCGAGGGTGAGCGCGACGAGGCGCCGATGCTCTTTATCGGCGAGGAAGTCGGGCTCGGCGAGGGGCCCGAGATCGATATCGCGCTCGACCCGTTGGAAGGCACCACGATCACCGCCAAGGGGCTGACCAACGCACTGGCCGTCGTGGCGATGGCCGAGCATGGCGGGTTTCTCAACGCCCCCGATGTCTACATGGACAAGATCGCGGTCGGTGGTGGGCTGCCGGAAGGTGTGGTCGATCTCGACGCGGAGCCCGCGGAAAATTTCGCCAACCTCGCCAAGGCCAAGAAGATGGATGTTTCGGACCTGGTGGTTTGCATCCTCGATCGGCCGCGCCATGAGGAGTTGATTTCCAAGGTGCGCGACGCGGGTGCGCGGATCATGCTGATTTCAGACGGCGATATTTCCGGCGTGATGGCGACATCCGAACCGGAAAGCGGCGTCGATATCTATCTCGGCTCCGGCGGCTCGCCGGAAGGCGTGCTGGCGGCGTCGGCGCTGCGTTGCATCGGCGGACAGATGCAGGGCCGGCTGATATTCCGCAACGATGATGAGCGCGGCCGCGCCCGGCGGATCGGCATCGAGGATCTCGACCGCAAGTACGGCCTGCTCGACCTTGCCCATGGCGATGTCATGTTTGCCGCCACCGGGGTGACCAACGGCACCATGCTGCGCGGCGTACGGCGTTTTTCGGGCGGCGCTTCCACCCATTCCGTGGTGATGCGTTCGCGCTCGGGCACTGTGCGCTATATCGAGGCAAAGCATAATTTCGACCGCAAGACCGGGTTCGGTCCGGTCGATCGGTAGTGGATCCCGCGCGATCGGATGAGCCCGCCTTCCTGGGGGTCGCGCGCTCGCTTACCGGCAAGAGATGGCGTGCGCGTCTTGATGATGACCGCGCCGCGGCGGCCCTGGCGCAAACCCTGGACATACCGGAAATCGTCGCCCGCGTACTGGCCGGGCGCGGCGTCGACGCCGACTCCGCGGAAGTTTTTCTCGACCCCACGCTGAAGGCGCTGCTGCCGGACCCGTCGCATCTGCGCGATATGGACCGGGCGGTGGAGCGCATCGTCACCGCCATCAATAAAGGTGAGACCATCGGCGTGCTGGGTGATTACGACGTCGACGGGGCGACTTCGGCGGCGCTGCTGGTGCGTTTTCTCGCCCGGCTGGGGCGCGCGGCCCCGGTCTATATCCCGGACCGCCAGAAGGAAGGCTATGGCCCCAACCTGCCGGCGCTGATGCGATTGCGCGACGAGGGCGCCTCATTGGTGCTGACGGTCGATTGCGGCACCACCGCCTATGAACCGGTCGAGGCGGCGATCGAGGCCGGGATCGAAATTATCGTGGTCGATCATCATGTCGCCGAGCCGCGCCTGCCCAAAGGGGCGCTGGTGATCAATCCGAACCGGGCCGATGAGGACTCGCCCTGCGGCCAGCTCGCGGCCGTCGGCGTGACCTTCCTGCTGTGTGTCGCGGTCAATCGCGCGCTGCGTGATCAATTCTGGTATGGCGAGGGCCATGCCGAGCCCGATCTCAGGGATTTTCTCGATCTCGTGGCGCTGGGCACTGTGTGCGATGTGGTGCCGCTGACCGGGGTCAACCGGGCGTTGGTGACGCAGGGGCTGAAGGTGATGGCCACGCGCCGTAATCCCGGCATTTCTGCCCTGGCCGATGTCGGCCGCGTCGACCGCGCGCTCGAGGCCTATCACGCCGGCTTTATCCTGGGCCCGAGGGTCAATGCCGGCGGGCGGGTAGGGGATTCGTCTTTGGGGGTCCGTCTGCTGACCACCGATGACGCCGATGAAGCCCGCGCGCTGGCCGAACGGCTCGATAGCTACAACAAGGAACGCCAGCAGATCGAACAAGGCGTGCTTGAGGCCGCCATGGCCCAGGCCGAGGATCAGGCCGCGCGCACCGATGCGCCTCTGCTGATGGTCGCCGCCGAAGGCTGGCACCCGGGTGTCATCGGCATTGTCGCCGGCCGCCTGCGCGAACGGTTCGACCGGCCGGCCTGCGTGGTGGCGCTGGATGGCGGCGTCGGCAAGGGTTCGGGTCGCTCGGTCGCCGGCGTGGCGTTGGGCCCGGCGGTGATCGCCGCGCACCAGGCCGGTATTCTGATCAATGGCGGTGGGCATGCGATGGCGGCGGGCTTCACTGTCGAGGCCGATCGGCTGAGCGAATTCGGCGATTACCTGACCGATCACATCGCCCGCCAGATCGGCGATGAGCCGCTCAGCCCCCATCTCAGCCTGGATGGCGCGATGTCGCTGTCGGGGGCGAACACGGAAACCATCGATCTGCTGGAACGCGCCGGCCCGTTCGGCGCCGGCAACCCGCGCCCGCGCTTCGCCGTGCCCGATGCCCGCATCGTCGCCGCCGATATCGTTGGCAAGGATCATGTGCGCTGCACCATCACGGGGCCGGATGGGACCGGCCGGCTCAAGGGCATCGCCTTTCGCGCCGCCGGTACGGCTTTGGGCGAAGGCCTGCTCAATACAAGGGGTGCGCCGCTTCATCTCGCCGGCCACTTCCGGCGCAACGAATGGCAAGGTCGCGTCTCGGTTGAGCTGACCATCGAGGACGCCGCCCAACCCAAAACCAGTTAACCCATGGAGAATGGCCATTTTTAGCCGTTTTCCAGCGACACTGCGAATACAGACGGATTTCATGGGTTGAAAAAATACACGTAACAAGAGA
>JAZFSB010000228.1:0-2647 GCA_036445935.1 Alphaproteobacteria bacterium
AAGAATTTATCTGTCCGGCCAATATCACCGCCGCTGCCAGAAGGCGTACACAGGCAATAATCTCGGCGGTATCGATCTTCTCAGGCTTGCCTTCTTCATCCCACTTGATGTCCTCACCGCTCGGGTACGGGACCAGGGCGGCTAGCAGGCTGCTAGCCGCCCTTGAGCAGCCAGTTGGCGGCGTCCTGCCAGTCGGCGTCGCGCTTCAGCACCACCGAACACGGGCGCACGTTGTACCAGTCGCCATGCGCCGGCGCTTCGGGCTCCTTGCCGTTTTGCAGCTCGGCGACGAGCCTGAGTATCAGTTTGCGCCAGGTAATCACCGCGACATCGGACGCGCCGAGATGTTCGCCGGCGCGGTCGGTGATGGGGCCCATGCTTTCCTGCACGGCGGCGTCCTGGTTGGGCACGCCGGGGATGCCGGTATAGCTGCGTGTGCGCTGGGCGTCGCGGTCGAGCAAATAATCGTTGTCGCTGTTCTGCAGCGGACGGTAATTCTCGTCGATCGGACCCCAGGTCCCGCCCCGCCCGGCCGTCAGTTCGCGTTCCTCGGGCGTGAACGCCCGGTGTGGCTGGGCGCCGAACGACCAGGTCCAGGTGTTCTCGTCATCGATCGGCACCCAGGCATGCCCGCCATAGGGCACCTTGTGTGAATCTGATCCCTCCATCACCGGCGGAATCATGGTGTAGAACGGCATCAGGCACTGGGTGATGCGCCAGTAATAGCTGTCTTCTTCCGCGTCGCGCCGGGCGCCGATCAAAAGCCCATAATCGGTGTCGGCGACACGAAACACGGGGTGGCGGTCGGACGTGTTGTAGGTGTCGCGCGGGCGGTTGAAATTACCGATCCCGGCATCGCCGAGATTGCTGTGCAGCAGCGACACATGGCTGGAATCGATGCCGCCCTCGATGGCCTGCGCCCAGTTGCATTGCTGTAGCCGCTTGGTCGCGGCGCAGCGGTCGGCCGGCAGGATCGACCATTCGAATTTCGGCGGCTCTGGCCGCTTGTCGGCCGGTCCCATATAGATCCAGATCACGCCGCCGCGCAGCTCGGTCGGGTAGGCGGTGGCGCGGACCTTGTGTTTGAAATCGGTCTCCGCGGGCTCGGCCGGCATGTCGAGGCAGTTGCCGTCTACGTCGAATTTCCAGCCGTGATAGACGCAGCGCAGCCCGCATTCCTCGTTGCGGCCGTAATAGAGATGCGCGCGGCGATGCGGGCAATAGGCGTCAAGCACGCCGATCCGCCCATCGGTGTCGCGGAACGCCACCAGGTCTTCCCCCAGCAGCCGTAAACGGACCGGATCGCCGTCGGGTGCGCCGAGTTCCTCTTCCAGCAGGGCGGGTATCCAGAACCGGCGCATGAAGTCGCCCATCGGGGTGCCGGCCCCGACGCGGGTGAGAAGCTCGTTGTCCTCTTGCGACAGCATTACACGTCGGGCCTTTTGTAGCCGAGATTGGTGCCGCCTTTTTGCGATTGCAGGTAGGACTCGACATCGCCCGTCGGGTCGACCGCGCCCCGCATGCGCGATCCCACAAGCTGGTCGAGCTGGATCGCCTGCGACAGTGTGAGATCGCGGCCCAATTGGGCGGTGATCTTGGCGTGTTCAAGCGGCGCCAGATGGCGCGACGCGATTTCCCTGGCCACATTGGTGGTTGTCTCTTCCAGCTCCGCCGCCGGCACCACCTGCGAGACGATGCCGAGCGCGTCCGCTTCCACGCCCGAGATATTGCGCCCGACGAGTTGCAGCCAGGCGATCTTCTTCAGCGGGATGCCGCCATGCATCAGGGTCGAGGTGACGAGCTGGCCGAACGAGCCGCGCAGGATTTCCGGCATGCCCAACTGCGTGTCGTCGGCGGTGATGACCAAATCGTGGCAGTTCATGATGCCGAGCGCGCCGCCCAGGCAGTAGCCGTGAATCTGGGCGATCATCACGCGGGGAAAATTTCGCACCGCTTCCGCCAACTGGATGGTCGGCGTCGGCCGGTCCCAGTCGCGCAAAGTGCCGGAATTGACCTCGCGCAGGAAGGTGAGGTCAAGGCCCGAGCTGTACGCCTTGCCGGCCCCCTTGGTGATCACCACCTTGAGCTCGCGGTCGGCGCGGATGATTTCAAGCGAGTCGAAGAACGCCTCGACCAGGGGGCCGTTCAGGCAGTTGCGCTTTTCCGGCCGGTTGAGCACGATCCGCGCCACGCCCGCATCTTCCAGTCGCTCAAGGATCAGTTCCGGCCACTCCTTCAGCGTCAGCCAATTATCCGCCATGATTTTTCTCCCTGCCTGTTCGGTCCGCGATGTTCTTGCTGTACCGTTATAACCGCAGCATGAGGGGGGAGACCAGATGACCGAACGAAAATTACCTGAAGATATCAACCCGCAATCGGGTTACCGCCTGCCTTTGCCGGACCGCGAGGGACTCGATCCGGTGGGGCGCGACATCTATGACTATTTCGCCGATCCCGACGGCACCAGCTATGTCGGGCTGTGGGGGCCCGGCGGCATCCGGCTGCACAGCCCGCGCGTCGCCGAACACACCCAGTCGATCAACCGCTATATCCGCCGCGACGCCGGGATCGATCCCAGATTGCGCGAAATCGCGGTGCTCATCACGGCGCGCGAACATGACAGCCAGTTCGAATGGTGCGCGCATGA
>JAZFSB010000229.1:0-10550 GCA_036445935.1 Alphaproteobacteria bacterium
GAAACCACCATCCCCCCGCCGATGCGGTTAAAATTCATCTGTCAGCCAGGGGGCGGGCGGGCGGGGGGGGGCACGTCGGCCCCCCGCCAACCGCGAATACGCGGATCAGTCGAGTTCGTCGAACGCCTTCTGGAAACGTCCGGCGTGAGACTTCTCGGCCTTGGCCAGGGTCTCGAACCAGGTCGCGATCTCGTCGAAGCCTTCCTCGCGGGCGTCGCGCGCCATCCCCGGATACATGTCGGTGTATTCGTGGGTTTCGCCGGCGACGGCGGCCTGCAGATTGTCGGCGGTCGGGCCAATTGGCTTGCCAGTTGCCGGGTCGCCCGTCTCTTCGAGATATTCCAGATGGCCATGCGCATGGCCGGTCTCGCCTTCGGCGGTCGAGCGGAACACGGCGGCGACATCGTTATAGCCCTCGACGTCGGCCTTCTGCGCGAAATAGAGATAGCGGCGGTTGGCCTGGCTTTCGCCAGCGAAGGCGTCTTTCAGGTGCTGTTCGGTCTTGGAGCCTTTCAGGCTTGGCATGGTCTTCTCCTCTTCCCGTCGTTGGTTGCGTTTCGGATCGTGTTGCGTTGCGTTGCGTTGCGTTGCGTTCAGGATGTCGCCCGGAGCGCGCGGCCTGCCCTGGTTGCCCATCTGGACCTTTTGTCATGGCCCATGATGTTGCTCTGATTTTATATTTTATATATGTGACTTAGTCAATAGTTTTCAATCATTCTAATCTTGTTCCGGGTCATTGTTGACGACCCGCACCACGATATCGACGCGGCTCAACCTTGTGCCCTCGGGCACATCGGGCAAGCTGTCGATGGTGATCTGGTGTTCGGCGATATCCTGGATGCGGCCGCTGTCTTCGAAGAAGAAATGATGGTGGCCGCTGACATTGGTGTCGAAATAGGCGCGTCCCGGCTCGACCACGACCTCGCGCAGCAGCCCCGCCTTGGTGAACTGGTGCAGCGTGTTGTAGACGGTGGCAAGCGACACCGGAACCCGCGCGCCCCTGGCCTGCTCATGCAGATCTTCCGCCGTGACGTGCCGGTCGCCGCCATCGAACAGCAGCTTGCCGAGCGCGAGGCGCTGGCGCGTCGGGCGCAGCCCGGCGCCTTGGAGCCGCTGGATGACGGAGGTGAAGGGGCGTTCGTTCATTCCGGAAATATAGTGTATTCGCGCTAGATTGGAATAGCTCCAAACAGGAAATTGGAAAATTATTCGAATAACATTGCCCCGGTTTCGCTTGAAAGGAAAATGCACTAGCCTTTCCGCCGAGTTAATCGTTGCGCCCGAAAGCGCGAAAGGGAGACGTCTAATGATGAAATTGAAATCAGTGAACCGCTATCTGGCGGGACCGCTGGCCGCGGCGGTCGTCAGCGGCATGGTTGGCGTGGCCGCGCCCGCGCTCGCCGCCGAAGACGGCTATTACAAGGGCAAGGTCTTCAAGGTGAATATTGGGTTCCACCCCGGCGGTGGTTATGACGCCTATGGCCGGCTGGTCGCGCGCAATATTTCGAAGTATCTGCCCGGCAATCCGACCGTGGTATCGGTGAATTTCCCCGGCGCGGGCAGCCTCAGGCTGGCCAACTACATTTACAATCGGGCGCCCAAGAACGGGCTTGAGGTGGGCATCTTTGCCAGCTCGGCCGCCTTCCTGCCCCTGTTCGGCGTCAAGCAGGCCAAGTTCGAAACCGACAAGTTCACCTGGATCGGCAATATCGACGAAAGCATCGGCACCTGCACGGCGTGGCATACGTCGGGCATCAAAAGCTTCCAGGATCTGATGAAGGCCGAGGTCATTTACGGCTCGTCCAGCCCGTCTTCGGTGGCCAGCCAGCATCCGCGCGGCTTCAACGCGCTGCTTGGCACCAAGATCAAGATCATCCACGGCTATCCGGGTTCCACCGGCGTGCTGCTTGCCATGAAACGCGGCGAAGTGCAGGGCGGTTGCGGCTTCGCGCTGTCGTCGCTCAAGGCGCGCCGCCGCCAGGAATGGAAATCGGGCAAGCTGCGCATCCTGATCCAGACCGGCAAGGTGAAGTCGCCGGACCTGGCCGGCGTGCCGCATCTCTACGACATGGCCAAGGATGACGGGGAAAAGCAGGTCATGGATCTGATCTACGGGCTGCACATGTTCGGCCGTACGATCGCCGCACCGCCCAACCTGCCCAAGGCGCAGACCGTTATGCTGCGCACGGCCTTCATGTCGACCATGAAGGATGCAACGTTCCTCAAGCAAGCCAAACGGCTGCACCTGCCGATCAAGCCGTGGAACGGCGCGCGGCTGCAAAAGGAGATCAAGGCCTGGGTCAACTACCCCGCTTCGGTGGTCCACCGCGCCCGCCAGGCAATGGAGCCCGGAAAGATCATCAAGGTGAAGCTCAAGAAGCTCGTCGGCGGGGTGATTTCGAAAAAAACCAAAAAGAAAATCACGGTCAAGGACGGCGCGGGAAAATCCTACGTGCTCAAGATCTCGGGCCGTCGCTCCAAGGTCAAAATCGGCGGCAAGAAGGTCAAGGCCAAGGCGCTAAAGGTCGGTATGAATTGCGACTTTCGCTATTTCGGGGTCGGCGATCTAGCGCGCAACATTACCTGTAAATAACTTCGCATTCACCCGCGGCCCGTGGATGGCAGCCCATCCACGGGCCAATCGGCGAGTTATGGTTGACGCGTGTTAACCAGAAATTTCCATAAAATTTTATGGTTATCGTGGGAATATGCTCAAATCATAGTGCAACAGTAATCTTCAGTAGTAGGTGATAGCCATGCATATTCCCCATGGACATTCAGTACATCCACAGCAGATTGAACGGGCGGGTGGTCCGCCGTCCTCCGTTTCCACAAATTCTCAAAAGCCGGAAGTCAATAGCGGCGGCTTCAATACCGACGATCAGGTCGATCTGAGCCCCGCGGCAAAATCGTTCATCGCCACCGGCGGTTCCATGAATTCGCCCGCTCATCAGGTGCGGGCAATGCTCACCGTAAACGGGGACTCAGCCGGCATGTCGTTCGGCCAGGCGGTCTCGGGTTTCAACCACGGCACGCTCATCCTCACGCCGCCGTCGACAGGTGGTGAAGGGATCGGGGATTCGACGACCGATTCCGCGGTTGTCACTGATCCGACGACCGATCCCGTGGTCGCCGGTGATGACACGTCCGACCCCGTGGTCGCCGGTGATGACACGACCGATCCCGTGGTCGCCGGCGATGACACGACCGACCCCGTGGTCGCCGCCGATGACACGTCAGACCCGGTGATTGTCGCGGATGACACAACCGATCCCGTGGTCGCCGCCGATGACACGTCAGATCCGGTGATTGTCGCGGATGAGACGTCAGATCCCGTCGTTGTCGCTGATCCAATAATCGGGCCCGTGATTGTCGGCGAAACGACATCCGACTTGCTCGATATTTTAGAGGGCGATGAAGACCCGGCAACGTCCGACCAGGTAGTCTGATCGCCTGATCTACCTGTCCCCGTCCCCGTCCTGGTCGCCAGTCTGGCGCAGCAGGTCGGGGACGCCGATGACGTTGTAGCCGGAATCGACGTGATGGACTTCGCCAGTCACGCCGCGTGACAGGTCGCTTAGCAAATAGACTCCGGCGCCGCCCACATCGGGCAGCATGGTGTTGCGCCTGAGCGGCGAATATTTGGCGTTCCAGCGATAAACCTGGCGTGCGCCGCCAACCGCGCTGCCGGCGAGCGTTCGCATGGGGCCGGCGGAAATCGCGTTCACCCGAATTCCCTGCCCGCCGAGATCGACGGCGAGATAGCGCACGCTTGCTTCCAGCGCCGCCTTGGCCACGCCCATCAAATTATAATTCGGCATGACACGCTCGGCGCCCGAGTAGGTCAACGTCAACATGCTGCCGCCATCTTTCATTAATGGGGCCGCGCGCCGGGCCAGCGCGGTGAAGGAAAAGCAGGATATGTCGAGGCTCTGCGCGAAGTTGCCGCGCGAGGTGTCGACATAGCGCCCGTTGAGTTCGTCCTTGTCGGACCAGGCAATGGAATGGACCATGAAGTCGAGCCCGCCCCATTCCGCCTCGACCGCCGCGAACACGGCGTCGATGCTGGCATCGTCGCCGACATCGCAGGGCAGGATGATGCTGGCGCCAACCCCCTCCGCAAGCGGCCGCACCCGCTTGGCGAAGCCTTCTCCCTGATAGGTGAAGGCAAGCTTGGCGCCCTCGGCGGCGGTAGCGGATGCGATCCCCCAGGCGATGGAATGGTCGTTGGCGACGCCCAACACCAGACCGCGTTTGCCTGCCATCAGGCTTCCTGTGGTCATTGTGCGACCGTCAGTCCTGATAGGCGGTGAAGGCGAGGCAGGCGTTGGTTCCGCCGAAGCCAAAGCTGTTCGACATTACACAATTGAGCTCTACGTCTTCACGCAACTCGCGCACGATAGGCAACCCTTCGGCTTCCGGCATCAGGTCCTCGATATTCGCCGAAGCGCTGACGAACCTATGATGCTGCATCAGCAGGGTATAAATCGCTTCTTGCGCGCCCGCGGCCCCCAGCGAATGGCCGGTTAGCGACTTGGTCGAATTGAACATCGGCATCCGGTTGCGGTCGGCGAACACGACCCGCAGCGCTTCGAGCTCTTTCGCGTCGCCGACTGGTGTTGAGGTGCCGTGGGTGTTGATGTAATCGACCGGTCTGTCGAGCGTCGCCATCGCCATCTTCATGCAGCGCGCGGCGCCTTCGCCCGATGGCTGGACCATGTCGTAGCCATCCGATGTTGCCCCGTATCCGCCTAATTCGGCATAGATTTTCGCACCGCGAGCCTTGGCGTGCTCAAGCTCTTCCATCACCACGACCCCGCCGCCGCCGGCGATCACGAAGCCGTCGCGATCGGCATCAAAGGGCCGCGACGCGCGCTCGGGCGTGTCGTTGAAGTTCGATGATAGCGCCGGCATCGCGTCGAACAGAACGGTCATGGTCCAGCTCAACTCCTCACCGCCACCGGCGAACACCACGTCCTGCTTGCCGAGCTGGATCAACTCGGCGGCGTTGCCGATGCAATGCGCGCTGGTGGCGCAGGCCGAGCTGATGGAATAGTTCACCCCCTTGATCTTGAAGGCGGTGGCCAGCGTTGCGGAATTGGTCGACGACATGGTGCGCGGCACCATGAAGGGGCCGACCTTGCGCGCGCCGCGCTCGCGCGCGGTGTCGAAGGCGATCAGCAGGTTCTTTGTTGATGGCCCACCCGATCCCATGATCAGCCCGGTCCGTTCATTGGACACTTCGTTGTCCTCAAGCCCGGAATCGGCCACGGCTTCCTGCATGGCGATGTAGTTAAAGGCCGCTCCGTCGCCCATGAAGCGGCGTTGCTTGCGGTCCATCACCGCGTCGAGGTCGATTTGCGGCTCACCATGAACGTGGCTGCGCAGCCCGTGCTCGACATATTCTTCACAATGGACGATGCCGGACCGGCCGTCGCGCAGCGATTGCCCGACCTCTTCCTTGTTGTTGCCGATGCTGCTGACAATTCCCAGCCCGGTTATCACGACACGTTTCATCTGGCCCTCACATTTCGTCGGTCGAGGTGAACACCCCGACCCGCATATCCTGTACCTGATAGACCGGCTCGCCGTCGATTTCCAGCGTGCCGTCGGCAATGGCGATGGCGAAGGAGCGCCTGAGCACCCGTTTCACATCGACCCGATAGGTGACCAGCCCAGCCTCGGGCGTAACCTGGCCGTTGAATTTTACGCCCCCCACGCCGAGTGCCCGCCCGCGTCCCGGCGCGCCCAGCCAGCCAAGGAAAAAGCCGGTCATCTGCCACAGCGCATCCAACCCCAGGCAACCGGGCATTACCGGATCGCCAGGAAAATGGCAGGAGAAAAACCACAGGTCCGGCTTGACGTCTAGCTCGGCGACGACCTCACCCTTGCCGTGCGCACCGCCTTCTTCCGTGATCCGCGTGATGCGATCGAACATCAGCATCGGTGGCGCCGGAAGCTGTGCGTTGCCGGGCCCGAACAGCTCACCCCGCCCGCAGGCGAGAAGATCTTCATAGGAAAAGCTGTCCCTGGTCTTGACCGTCATGATTCCAATGTCCGCCGTTAGATATTTAATACCAAGAATCGCAAACACACCCGGCAAATAGGGCCTTCCGCTCGATCATGCCGCTCCTACCCTTCTTTATATGAGGCGATTCCGAAATGACCAGCCCTTGGCCAAAAATAGGTGGTTTTTTGTATTTCGGCGTCACTCGCCAGCGAGCCCCACCAGCATGGGCCCGGGATCGTCGCAGAATATCGCATCAACGCCCCAGTCGAAGAGGCGCCTGGCCAGCGCCGGGTCGTTGACGGTGTAGACCGCGACCGCCCGCCCGGTGGCCTTGAAGTCGGCGACCATGGCAGCGGTTGCGCGCGCCGCCGCGCAGTGCAGGCTGACGCAGCCCAGCGCATCCGCCCGCCGCCGCCAGCCGCGCCTGGCCCCGCCGCACAAAAGCCCGAGCGCCAGGTCCGGGTCCCGCGCACGCAGCCTGGCCAGAATTGACGGGCGAAAGCTCGATACCAGCAATTCAGGCGAGCCTTGCGGACGGTCGGCCAGCACCGCGGTGATTGCATCGGAGAGCGCCCGGTTGCGCAGGCCGCAATCCTTGACCTCTATATTGACGCCGAGCCCAAGCACCACAGCGCGATCAAGCGCGGCTACCAGGGTTGGGACAGTTTCACCCGCGAAATCAGGCGCGAAGCGGGCGCCTATGTCAAAGGCGCCAAGCACGGCCGCGCTGGTCCGCGCAATCGCTGCGCGACGTCCGGTGCCGATGAGGGTGGGGTCGTGGCTCAGCACGCACACATTGTCCGCGCTGAGCCTGACATCGATTTCAACCCAGCGCGCGCCGGCGGCGGCAGCCGCCGCCAGCCCGGCCAGGGTATTTTCCGGCGCAACCGCCGCCGCGCCTCGGTGACCGATGACGCGGGGCAGTGCGATCACATCTAGCTGGCGGCTTCCGCGGTCGCTGCCTGCTTGGTCAGGTCGACGCCGGTCTCCTGATCGACCACTTTCATGCTGAGCTTGACCTTGCCCCGGTCATCGACCGCCAGCACCTTGACCTTCACCACGTCGCCTTCATTGACGACATCGGTCACCTTGCCGACCCGGCTGGGCGCCAGTTCGCTGATATGAACCAGCCCGTCGCGGGCGCCGAGGAAGTTCACGAAGGCGCCGAAATCGACCACCTTCACGACCTTGCCGGAATAGATCGTCCCGACCTCGGGCTCGGCGACAATGTTGCGGATCCACTCGATCGCGGCCTCGCCGGCATCGGCATCGATGGCGGCGACCTTGATCGTGCCGTCGTCCTCGATGTCGATCTTGGCGCCGGTCACCTCGCAGATTTCGCGGATTACCTTGCCGCCGGTGCCGATCACTTCCCTGATCTTGTCCTTGGGGATGGAGATCGTGGTGATGCGCGGCGCATGCTCGCTCACCCCCTCGCGGGCCCCTTCCAGCGCCTTGGCCATCTCGCCCAGGATGTGGATGCGGCCGTCACGCGCCTGGTCCAGCGCGGTTTGCATGATATCCTCGGTGATGCCGGTGATCTTGATGTCCATCTGCAACGAGGTAATGCCCTTGTCACTGCCGGCCACCTTGAAGTCCATGTCGCCGAGGTGATCCTCATCACCCAGGATGTCGGAAAGAACGGCGTAGCCGGACTCTTCCTTGATCAGCCCCATGGCGATGCCGGCCACTGGCCGGACGATCGGCACGCCGGCATCCATCATCGCCAGCGAACCGCCGCAGACGGTCGCCATCGACGACGATCCGTTAGATTCGGTGATCTCTGATACCAGGCGGATGGTGTAGGGGAAATCCTCCTTGCTCGGCATCACCGCCTTGAGCGCGCGCCAGGCCAGCTTGCCGTGGCCGATTTCTCGCCGGCCGGGAGAGCGCAGGAAGCTGGCTTCGCCGACCGAATATGGCGGGAAATTGTAATGCAGCATGAAGTGCTCGCGGAATTCGCCTTCGAGCGCATCGATAATCTGCTCGTCCTGGCCGGTACCCAGCGTCGCGACCGACATAGACTGGGTTTCGCCGCGGGTGAAGAGCGAGCTGCCGTGACAGCGCGGCAGGATGCCAACCTCACCGACGATGGGACGCACGGTTTTCGTGTCGCGCCCGTCGATACGGGTGCCGGTGTCGAGAATCTGGCCGCGCACGATGGCCTTTTCGACATCCTTGAGCAGCCCGCCGGCCATCGCCATCTCGCCCTCGTCGAGATCGAGAGAGTCGAGCGCCGCTTTCTTGGCGGCGGATACCTTCTCGGTGCGGGCCTGCTTGACGGTTTCGCTGTAGGCCTCTCGTAGTCCGGCTTCGGCGGCCCCGCGCACGCGCTCGAGCAGGGCTGCCTTCTCCGGCGCCTCGGGCGCTACCGCCCAAGGCTCCTTGGCGGCCAGCTCGGCCAGTTCGATGATCGCCTGGATCACCGGCTGGAATTCCCGCTGGGCGAACATCACGGCGCCAAGCATGGTTTCTTCGCTCAGCTCGCTGGCTTCCGACTCGACCATCAGCACGGCGTCCTTGGTGCCGGCCACGAGCATGTCTAGGTCGCTGTTTTCCAGATCTTCGGCACGCGGGTTCAGCGCGAATTCGCCGTTGATATACCCGACGCGGGCGCCGCCTATCGGGCCCAGGAAGGGGATGCCCGACAGGGTTAGCGCGGCGGACGCGCCGACCAACGCCACGACGTCGGGGTCGTTTTCGAGATCATGGCTCAACACCGTGCAGATCACCTGGGTCTCATTGCGGAACCCCTTGGCGAAAAGCGGCCGGATAGGCCGGTCGATCAGGCGCGATGTCAGCGTTTCCTTTTCGGACGGCCGGCCTTCGCGCTTAAAAAAGCCGCCCGGAATCTTGCCGGCGGCGAATGTCTTTTCCTGGTAGTTGACGGTCAGCGGGAAAAAATCGATTCCCACCTTGGGGGTCTTCTGGGCCACGGCGGTGCACAGCACGACGGTGTCGCCATAGCTTGCCAGCACGGCGCCGTCCGCCTGCCGGGCGATCTTGCCGGTTTCCAGCACCAGCTTGCGCCCGCCCCAATTAATTTCCTTGCGATGTACGGTAAACATATCTTCCATTCCTTCCTTCCGGACCGGGCCTTTTGTCATCACCCGGTGGCGGCGCGCGATCCTCCGCGTGCCGCGCTTCGTTCGCCCGGGGCCCAATGCCCCGTGACGGTTGGCCGGCGCGGCGTTTCCGCGCGGACCCCTTGTAGTCCCCGAGCGCTTGGTCCGGGGACGATATGGCCGGAATCCCCTGGGGATCGCCGGCGTATTAGCGCCTGAGTTCCAGGCTCTTGATCAAATCCTCATAACGCGGCTGGTCCTTGCGCTTCAGGTAATCCAGCAGGCTTCGCCGCTGGCCGACCATGATCAACAGACCGCGCCGCGAATGAAAGTCCTTGGCATGTTCCTTGAGATGTTCGGTGAGGTTGCGAATCCGTTCAGTCAGAATCGAAACCTGTACCTCGGGCGAACCAGTGTCGCTATCCGAGCGGCCGTATTCCTTGATGAGCTCGGCCTTGCGCTCAAGCGTAATCGACATCGTGTCAGCTCCTTATAAGTTCAGCACCCGCACCGGACGAATTTCACCGTCCTGGTAGCGGGCCAGCGCCACCGCCTGTCCGTCGGCCATGGCGCATACCACGTCGCCGTCGTCGGCATCGCCGATGTCAACGAAGGCATGTCCTTCCGGTCCCTGGACCCTTACGGGCCGCCCATGTCGCAGATGATCCGCCTGGGCCGGGTTCAGGGCCAGCGCCGGGATGTCGTCCAGCGCGGTCTCGACCGCGAGCAGGTAGTCGGAAGGCGGCGCACTATGCACCAGCGACTCCAGAGATTCCAGCGAAATCGCCGCTTTTTCGTCGAATGGCCCGACTGCTGTTCGCCGCAGGGCGGAAACGTGCCCTACCGTGCCAAGCGCCAGGGCGATATCGCGCGCCAGGCTCCGCATATAGGTCCCCTTGCCGCAGGCGACCTCGAATTCGGCATGGTCGGCGTCGGGTATGGCCACCAGGGTAAGCGTATCAACGCGAACGTGGCGCGCCGCCAGAACGACCTCCTCGCCGGCGCGCGCCAGATCGTAGGCCCGCTTGCCGGCGACCTTGATCGCCGAATAGGCCGGCGGCGTCTGTTCGATATCGCCGATGAATTGATCGAGGGTGGCGCGGATTGCGGCTTCGTCGGGCCGCGCGTCGCTCACCGCCGTCACCTCGCCCTCGGTGTCATCGGTGGCGCGCGCCTCGCCCCAACGCACCGTGAAGCGGTAGCGCTTGGTGCCGTCCATCACCCAGGACACGGTCTTGGTCGCTTCTCCCAGCGCGATCGGCAGTACGCCGGTCGCCAACGGGTCGAGCGTGCCGCCGTGCCCGGCCTTGGCCGCGTCGAGAATTCCGCGCACCCGTCCGACCACGCGGCTGGATGTCATGCCGGGCGGTTTGTCGATGATGAGCCAGCCGTGGATCGGCTGGCCACGGCGCCTACGACCCATCGGAAAGGTCGCTGGAGTCTGTATTCGGGGTGGCGTCCAGGTCACGCCGCAC
>JAZFSB010000230.1:0-10704 GCA_036445935.1 Alphaproteobacteria bacterium
CCGAAATTCTCCACCTCCAGCACCCAGACCGCCTGGGCGATGCCGAACTCGGCCAGCCAATGGACGTCCACCACCCGGCGGATGCCGCGCCCCAGCAGCGCGCCGGTGCCGTAGCCGACCGTGGTCAGGTAGACCGCGCCGTTGGGCACGAACATGTCGCGGTAATCGGCTTCCGACATGCCGCCCTTGCCGATGATCATGCGGCAGCCGGACAGGCGGAACCAGTCGGCCAGCGCATCGGCGAAGCGGAAGCTCGCGGTCGCCGTCACGGCCCCGATAGTGTAGCCGCCATCGTCATTGACGGCGGCCGCCGGCGAGCAGTGGAAATTGACATTAGTGAGATCGAACAGACCTTGCGGCGCGGGTTTGCCTTCGGTGACGACACGCTGGTAGAGCGCTTCGCGGCCGGTGAAGATCACCCCGTCGAGAAAGACCACGTCGCCGATTGAAAGCCGCTTCAGATCGGCCTCCGTCACCGGGACCGGCAGCCGTACCTGGTTGAGATTTGCCGAGTCGCTCATGCCAGCCCCTCGCGCCGAAAGTAATCGGTGAACCATCCGGGATCGGTGCGGTACTCGATGGCGCCATTGCTGCTGATCCGCGCCACCGCGCGGCGCGACGACAGGCAGAAACTATGGATGCTGACCGGCAGCCCGCCGGTGTGGGTGTAGGCGACCTCGATATGGCAATCGACCACCATCGAACGGCCGGCGAAACCCATCGGCCCCATGCCGATATCGTTGCCGAGCGCGATCAGCTCCTCTTCCAGCCGGGCGATCTCGGGGTCGGGGTTGCGCTCGCCGACCACGCGCAGGCAGGCCGCCTGCTTGCCAAGGCTCATGGCGGTGTCCTTCGCGCCGCCAAGCCCGATGCCGACGATGGCCGGCTGGCAGGTGAGCCCGCGGCGGCCGAACTGCACCAGCACGTCGAGGAAGAACCGCTTGATGCCGTCGATCCCGTCGGACGGGAACAGCATGCGGTAGTCGGTGCCGAACAGCCCGCCCTTGTGCACGGTGGTAATGTCGATCCAGTCGCCGTCGGGCTCGAAGGAATAGTCGATCTCGGGCGCGCCGATGCCGACATTGTTGTTGTGATCGGCCCGGGTCAGCGGGTGCACCCGGTTGGGGCGCAGCGGGACCTCGTGCGTCGCCCGCGCGGTCGCCTCGCGCAGCGCGCGCTCCAGCGCGATGAAGCCGCCTTCGATGCGAGCCTCGTTGCCGACCTTGACGTAATAGCGCGGCAAGCCGGTATCGGCGCACATGGCGCGCCGGTCGACTTCGGCCGCCTCCCAGTTCTCAAGCATGGAGTCCAGCACGAAGCGGCTGAGCTCGTTTTCCTCCCTGTCCACCATGTCGCGGATGCCCGCGCGGTAGTCGTCCGGAATGTCGATCGCCGCCAGGCGCATGATTTCCATGCCCGCCTCGCCGATCGCCGCTTTAGTAATCATGCCCATATTTTACCCCAGCACCTCGGCGATGATGTCGCGATATTCGGCCTGCGTCGGCCGGCGCGGCGCCGTGGCGTTGAAATGGACCTCGGCGGCATAGGCCGCCAGCACGTCCAGATCGCGGTCCGGATAGCCGAGTGCGCGCACCGACGATGACAGGCCAAGACGGGCGTTCATGTCGGCGATGCCGTCGGCGATATCGGTGCCGGGGGCGAGCCCCATCGCCGCCCCCAGCCGGTCGAGCTTTTCCGCCAGACCGTCGTCCGTCTGCGTCCGGTAAAACCGCAGGACCGCGGGCGCGCACGCCGTGATCAGCGCGCCGTGATGGATCGGGCTGTCGGCGAACATATGGCCCAGCGCGTGGATCGGCCCCAGCCCCATATAGATCGACATGCCGCCTTCGAGCCCCGCCATCAACATGTGCCAGCGCGCCTCACGATCGCTGCCGTCACGGGTCGCGCGCTCGACATAGCTCGCCACCCGCCCAATACCGTCGAGCGCGATAGCCTCGACCGGCGGGTTGACGTTGCTCGACAGGAAGCCTTCGACGCAATGGCCCAGCGCATCCATGCCGGTCGCCGCGGTGAGCACCGGCGGCAGGGTCAGGGTCAGGTCGGGATCGCAGATCGCCAGGTCCGGGCGGACATGCGGGCTGCGGATGCCGAGCTGGTGTTCGCCATGGGCCGGGTGGATGCCGCCGCCGAAGGTGATCTCGGCACCGGTCCCCGCCGTGGTCGGGATGGTGATATAGGGCGCGACATCGGCGGTGATCCTGGACGGGTCCTTGAGATACTCGATGATCGGTTCCGGGTGGGTGGCGGCAACCCGCAGCGCTTTTCCTGAATCCAGCACCGAGCCGCCGCCCAGCGCGATGACGCCATCGCAGTCCTGTGCGCGATAGACCTCGAGCGCGCCCTCGATGCCGCCGACCGTCGGGTTGGGCGGGATGCCGTCATAGACCGCGATATCGGGATTGCCGGGCAGCGCCGCCAGCACGCGGTCGAGCACGCCATGTTCCACCAGCCCGCTATCGGTGATGATCAGCGGCCGCTTCACGCCGCGCGCCGCCAGCTCGCCGGCTAGCGTGCCGACAGCGCCAAAATCGAAGTTCACCGTTGGAAAGCCCGGCAGCACCGTCATGTTTTTATCCCCTTTGAAATTTTATTTGTTTATGCCGCCTTGTCGATCAGGAAGGTCTGGACCGGCTCGTCGCGGTTCTTGACCTGGAGCGGCGCCTGTTTTTCCGAACCGAACTCGTAGCGCACCCAGTCCCAGGTGCTGGCGCTGACCAGCACGCCGTCGGGCGCACACGCGCCTTCGATGCGCGACGCCACGTTTACGTTGTCGCCGATTACGGTGTAGTCCATGCGTGTCTGGCTGCCGATATTACCGGCCACCACCAGCCCGGTATTGATGCCCACGCGCATCTGCAGATTGCGGAGCGTGGCATCTTCGCGACGCATCTCGTTCAGCCGCCGCTGCATGCGAACACCGCTCCGCACGGCGGCGCTGGCATGATTTTCCGTACCCTGGTCGGTGAAGACCGCCATGATTCCGTCGCCCATGAACTTGTCGAGCACGCCGCCTTCCTGCTCGATGATATCCGTCATCGCGGTCATGTAGATGTTCAGGAAACCGACGGTTTCCTGCGGGTCGAGCCGCTCGGTCATCGCGGTGAACCCCTTGATGTCGGCGAACAACATGGTCGCCATCACGGTCTTGCCGCCAAGCGCCAGCTTCTGCTCCCGGTTGCGCGAGATTTCATCCACCAGCTGTTTCGGGATATAGGCGCCCATTTTCTCCTTTTCGATGGCCAGGTTGCGTTCGTTCTCGAGGGCAATCCGCAAATCCTCCGCCATCTCGCGCGTTTCCTGGAACAGTTTGGCGTTTTCCAGCGACACGGCGGCCTGCGACGCGAAGGTTTCCAGCAATTGCTGATCTGCCTCGTCGAAACGCGCATCGTCGCCCTTGTTGACGACCTGAACCACACCGATGGTTTTCCCCTTCGAGATCATCGGCACGGTCAGCAGAGACCGGGTGCGAAAGCCGGTGCGCTCGTCATGGCTGCGGTCGAACCGGTCGTCGGCATAGGCGTCTTCGATCAACAGCGCCTCCCCGGTGGCCGCGACGTGGCCGACGATCCCCTTGCCCGCCTCGACGGTGACGCTGGCCATCTCGTCGCTGGCATCGCCCTTGGCGACATGGAACCTGAGATTTCCGCTTTCCCTGTCGAGCAGCAGCAGAGAACTGGCCTCGGCATGGGTGACGATCTTGGAATCCTCCACGATCAGATCGAGCACGGCATCGACCTCCATGAGCGAACTTATCGCCACCGAGATGCGGCTCATCGCGTCTTTTTCGACAAGCTGATCGCGCAGCCGCGCGTTGCGCGCCTCAAGCTCGCGGCACATATCGTTGATGCCTGCCGCGACCTCGCCGAACTCATCCATACGCGACGAATCCAGCACCACCCCTTCTTCGCCGTTGCGGATACGCTCGGCGCCCTGGATCACCGAGCGCGCATCTTGCGACAGGCTGTGACCAAACCGCACCGAAACGCCAAGCGCCACGGCGACGCAGAAACCGCCTAGAAATATGATTTCGATAACGATGCCGAGATCGACCAGCCCCTCATATTGGTAACGCGCCATGGTAAGCGCCATGGCGACACTTGGCGCCAGGGTGAACAGCACGAACCCTTCCATCACACGCCGCGTAATGCGCTCAAGATACTGATTGGCGTTCATGGTGCGCGCGACGCGTGTCCGGGCCTCGTTCTCCAGCATCACGTATTCCCACTGGGCCAGCAGCCCCGCCCCCAGTATCCAGTATGCCGACAACAGCTTTATATGGCTGGAGAGCGGGAAATCCTCATAACGCATCATGTGCAACACCATCGCCAGCACGCCGGCGATGATCCAGCTTGCGACCGACAGCATGTAGCCATGCCGGGCCAGTGACCGCGATTCCGGCGCCGCCGGGTAAAACATCAACAGGATTTCGTGAACGAATACCTGCCCGATGAAAACCAGGAACAGGTTGCTCAGCAGCTCGCCAACGCCAATACCGTTGATGAACGGACATACCAGACGGCCATAGATGGCGAGAAAGATGACGGCGGCCAGGCCGATGGCGTGCTGGTACAGACGAAGACGCCGATCGATCAGGAAGTTGGCGGCGGCGGCTGGTGTTGCGGCGACGGCACTCATGGGAGCTCCCTTTCGCTGCTGTGCGAAAACAGAACCAGCATAAGGGTAAATTCCGCGCCCGTTAACTCACAGCTTTATGACAAGCGAACTGAAAGCACAAACATCTGAACCGCTCCGCTAACGGTGATCGGCGCCGACGGCGTCGGCGACGTGGGCGAAGCCGTCGTCGACCAGCAGCCGGGCGAGATCGGCGCAGATCGTCCGCGCCAGGCCGGGTCCGCCATAGATCAGCGCGGTATAGAACTGGATCAGCGAAGCGCCGGCCCTGATCTTGGCGTAGGCGTCGGCGCCGCTGGCGATGCCGCCGCACCCGATCAGCGGCAGCCGCCCCTCGGTCAGCCGGTAGAGCGTCGCCAGCACCTCGGTCGAGCGCCGCAACAGGACCGGGCCGCTGAGCCCGCCAGCGTTCCTGGCCGCAATGCTGTGCAAACTGTCGGGCCGGGTAATTGTCGTGTTGCCGGCGCATAGCCCGTCCACCCCACCATCGATCGCCGCCCGCGCCACCGCGTCAAGCTCGGCCGCATCCAGATCGGGGGCTATCTTGATGATCAGCGGCGCGCGGCGTCCCGTGCCAACGGCGCCATCTCGGGCTTCGCGCGCGTGCGCGATGATCTCACTCATCCGCTCGCCACGTTGCAGGTCACGCAACCCCGATGTATTGGGCGAGGACACGTTGATGACCAGATAATCGGCCAGCGGTGCGAGACGAGCGATACCGGTGGCGAATTCTTCCGCCGGGTCGGTGCAGTCGCGGTTGATGCCGACATTGGCGCCGACCACGCCGGCCCGCCTCGGCCGGGCCAGCCGGCGGGCGAAGGCGTCCAGCCCCTGGCTCGGAAAGCCGAGCCGGTTGATCACGGCGGCGTCCTCTTCAAGCCGGAACAGGTTGGGGCGCGGGTTTTCATCCTGCGGGCGCGGCGTCACCGTACCCGCTTCGACGAAGCCGAATCCGAGCCCGAGCAGCCCGTCGAGCGCTTCGGCATCCTTGTCGAATCCAGCGGCAAGCCCGACCGGATTGGCGAAATCGATATCCCATACCCGGGTCGCCAGCACGGGCGATGGGTCCTGTTTCAGCGTGGGCGCCAACCCGTATTTGAGCGCCCGGATCGCGGTGCGATGGGCGAAATTAGGCGGCAGCAGGCGCAACAGCCGCCCGCCAAACGCCAGCGGATCAAAATGCCGGCCAGGAGGCCTGGCGCTTCGATCACGGGCGAAAAACATGCCACTTACTGAAAGCTGGAACATCAGCGAAATCCATGGGAGAACCTGTCCGCACAGTACGAAACCGGTCGATTCGGAAACAGCCGGAACCGTGCGCCGCGGATTGATCGGGCCGAATTCCGCACCTATATGAGCGTTTGTTCCCTACTGGCTCCATATGTCAGATTTTATCCACTAGTGGTCTGCATGTCGGAATTTCACACGTCCCTGGCGGAAGCCAAACAAAGCATCATCGATGAGTTCAGCCTGTTCGATGACTGGATCGACCGGTACGAATATATCATCGAACTCGGCCGCAATCTCAGCGGGTTGGACGAGGCCTACCGCATCGACCAGTACAAGGTGAAGGGCTGCCAGTCACAAGTCTGGTTCCGCGCCCACCAAGAAGCCGGCCGGGTCACTTTCGAGGCCGACAGCGACGCCATGATCGTGCGCGGGCTGATCGCGCTGCTGCTCAGGGTCTATTCGGGCCGGACGCCATCGGAAATCCTTGAAACACCCCCGGATTTTCTCGACGCCGTCGATCTCGGCTCGCATCTCAGCGGCAGCCGCGCCAATGGCCTGGCGGCGATGGTCAATCACATTCAATCCTACGCCCGCTCGTTTGAAGGCAATAATTCCGTGGCGCCGACGTCGACTCCCTAGGCCGCGACGCGCGGGTGCGACAATTTACCTTGTCCAAAACACTTCCCATTGCTGATTGAGGTTCTATATCAGGGTCGATATAGCAACACCGGACATTTATCCCAGAAGGAAAACCAATTTCATGACTACGCTACGCCACTCAGACATTTGGTCCGGCCTCGACAAGCTGGCCAAAAACAGCGGATGGTCGGCATCGGGCTTGGCGCGACGGTCGGGTCTTGACCCAACGGCCTTTAACAAGAGCAAGCGCATAAATCCCCAAGGCAAGCCCCGTTGGCCAACCACGGAAAGCCTGGCCAAGGCGCTTACCGCAACCAAGTCGACCATGGCGGATTTCGTCCGCCTGGTTGGCGCCCCGGCCGGCGCCGGCGCCATACGCCGATACCCAACAGCCCGGCTGGCCAGCGCGCTCAAACCCGCCAGCTACGACGCCACCGGCATACCGGCAGGTAACGGCTGGAGCGACGTCGGCGGACCAGATGTCGGTGACGCCGCGGCATACGCGATCAAGGTGACCGGCGGCGATCTGGCACCAGCCTTTCGCGACGGCGCGCTGGTCATCGTCGCTCCCAGCGAACGGCCCAGGCGCGGCGACCGGGTGCTGGCGCTGGTCCGCGGCAAAATCGTGGTGCGCGAGGTCGTGCGGCTGAACAAGCGCGAGGCCGAGCTGAAGCCGCTTGCATCGAAACGGCGCGGCGCCGTGATTGCCGCAAGCGACCTCGGCTGGATCCACCGCATCGTCTGGGCATCGCAGTAATACCAAGGCTCGCTGATCATATCCCCTTGCCCGGCACGGGCAGACGCGGCAAAACTGGGGAATGAATGACAGCGCCGACCCGAACCCGGAGGACCCGCGTGCCTATTGGAAGGCGCGTAGCGCCGGCTGGACGGCAACCACGGTGTCGGCGCTGCCGACCGACGACACGCTCAACCAGGCGCTGATCAAGGCCGCCGGAATCGAGCCGGGCCAGACGGTGCTCGATCTCGCCTCAGGCACCGGCGACCCCTCTATATCGATTGCTATCGCGCTGAGTGGCGAAGGCAGCGTGACCGCCTGCGACCTGACGCCGGAAATGCTGTCCGTTGCCTGCCGCCGCGCGGACGAGCTTAACCTCGGCAACTGGCGCGTGGCCGCGGGTGACATGGCGGCGCTGCCCTTCGCCGATGCCACATTCGATGCCGCGACCTGCCGCCTGGGGCTGATGTTCCCGACGGACCGGGTGGCTTGCGCGGCCGAGACGCTGCGCGTGCTCAGACCCGGTGGCCGCGCCGCCTGGCTGGTCTGGGGCACGCTTGAGGAAAACCCCACCTATGAAATAACGCGGTCCGGGCTCAAGCAGTATTTTGGCGTCGAGGTCCCCCCGCGCCTGCGGCGTCACGCGCTGGGCGCGCCGGGGCAGTTGAACGAAATCCTCGAAGAGGCCGGGTTCGCCGAGTTCGAGGAGCGTCCCATCACCGAGATCCGCGAGGTCGAACCCGGCAGCAACTATTTCCGCCGCTCCGCGCAGCGCGCCTTTCCCGACCGTTTCGCCGCTCTGGACGCGGACGCTGTCGATGCGCTGATCGCGACGGTCGAGGCGGAATTCGCGCCGCTCCGCGAAGGCGGCATCTACCGCATCCCGTCCGTGGTTCGCATCGGAATAGGGCGAAAGGGCGCGTGACCGGGCCGTCAGTGCGGCCTTCGAGACGCCCGCACGATGGAAAACCCATCAGTCCTCTGAGATATCCTCGCCGGCCAGCACGCGGCGGATCAGGGCAACGGTTTCCGCCTTGCCGTAAAGCGCTATGAACGAGCCCATGCGCGGACCCTGGTCGCGCCCCAGCAGGATTTCATAAAGCGCCTTGAACCAGGCCCGCAGACCGTCGAATTCGTGGTGCTTGCCGATCTCGTAGACCTCGTTCTGGATGGCTTCCGCATCGGCGTCGCCAGGCAGCGCGTCAAGCGCCGTGGCGAGTTCATCAAGCGCCACCCGCTCCATGTCATTGGGCGCGCGGTAGGCTTTGTCGGGGCGCACGAAGTCCTGGTAGTAGTGGGTCGCGTGCGTCACCAGCGCGTCGAGCACCGGCGCGGTCTCGGGGGTTGCGTCCGGCGCATAGCGCGTAATGAAACCCCACAGCACCTTCTTGTCGTCGGTGTTGCAGGCAGATGCCAGGTTGAGCAGCAGCGCGAAGCTGATCGGCGTGCCGCCTTCCGGCGGAATGCCGCCATGGATGTGCCAGGCCGGGCTTTCCAGCCGCTTGGCATCGTCCTGTTCGGCGAACTTGGCGACATGGGTCAGGTAGTCGTCGACATGGCGCGGGATGACGTCGAAAAAGAGCCGTTTCGCCTTGCGCGGCGAGTTGAACATATAGAGCGCCAGGCTTTCCGGGGGCGCGTAGCGCAGCCATTCCTCGACCGTCAGCCCGTTGCCGCGCGATTTCGAGATCTTCTCGCCGGCCTCGTCAAGGAACAGCTCGTAGGTAAAGCCTTCCGGCGCCCGCCCGCCGAGGATCTTGCAGATGCGCGATGACAGCCGCACCGAATCGATCAAATCCTTGCCCGACATCTCGTAATCGACATCGAGCGCCGTCCAGCGCATCGCCCAATCGGCCTTCCATTGCAGCTTGCAATGCCCGCCGGTGACCGGCACCTCGATTTTGGCGCCGTCCTCATCTTCATAAACCACCGTACCGGCATCGGTATCGCGCGCGATGATCGGCACCTGCAGCACGCGCCCGGTCTTCGGGCAGATCGGCAGGAACGGGCTGTAGGTCGCGCGCCGCTCCGGCCCCAGCGTCGGCAGGATGACGTTGATGACCTCATCGTAGCGTTCCAGCACACGCAGCAGGGTCGCATCGAACCGGCCCGCGCGGTAGCACTCGGTCGCGCTCTGGAAGTCGTATTCGAAGCCGAACTGGTCGAGGAAATCGCGCAGCCGGGCGTTGTTGTGATGGGCGAAGCTTTCATGGGTGCCGAACGGGTCGGGCACCTCGCTCAACGGCCTGTCCAGATACTCGGTCAGCAATTCCTTATTGGGCACGTTGTCGGGCACCCGGCGCAGCCCGTCCATGTCATCGGAAAAGGCATAGAGCTTGGTCGGCACGTCGCTGAGCTGCTGGAAGGCATGGCGGACCATGGTGGTGCGCACCACTTCGCCGAAGGTGCCGACATGAGGCAGGCCGGACGGGCCGTAGCCGGTCTCGAACAGCACATAGCCCTTGTCGGGCGCCGTGCCGCCAACGCGCGACAGCACCTTGCGCGCCTCCTCGAAGGGCCAGGCGCGGGCGTCCTGGGCGAGGTTCCGGATGGTGTCCACGGGGCGCGGTCCGTTCACTGTTGAAAGTCGCGCGAAATTAGGAGGATGGGGCCGGGGCGTCAATGCGCGAGGCAACCGGGCCGGTGCCGCGAGATCCGAAAACGCTCTATAGTCCGGCGCATGGACGGCCCCCTGAAAATTGACGATGCCGTCCCGGCGCCGGCCCGCCGGGTGGTCGCGGCCGGGCTGGGCGAGGCGGTGATCATATCGCCGGACGGCGAGACCGCCCGGCTGCCACACGCCCAGGCCGCGGCGGCGGTCAGGTCCGGCGGCGCGCCGATCCTGTGCCATGCGCCGACCGTGGCGCGCCGGCTTGGTATTGCCCCCTTCCCAGCACTCGATCTGCTGGAGCTGTTTGCCTTCGTTCGCCCGGCGATTTTCTGCCTGCCGACACCAGCCGGGCTGGCGGCGGCGCTGGATCGGCCCCGCCCGGCGACGCTGGAGGAAGAGGCGCGCTTCCTGCGGGATGCGGCGGGCGCGCTGCTGGACGAGCTACTCGACGCCGACGCACGGCTGGACGCGGATGCGCTGGCCATCGCGCGCACCATGCAAGCCGGCGGCTGGGGGTGGGGCGAAGCGGTGGTGGAGGCGCTCAAGGCGCGTTTCGGCGCGGAACTCCGCGAACGGCCGCGCGGCGGGCTGGATGTCTGGATCCGCCTGCCCGGCTGGGCCGAGCATGCACCGGGGCCGCCACCCGGCAACGACCCGGTCGCCCCCGCCGACGCCCGCGCGCGGCTGGCCGAGCTTACCGGCGCCGATGCCGAGCCCCGGCCACAGCAAAGCGACTATGCCGCCCGACCTTCATCCAGCAGCTTGCGAAACATCTCAACTCCCGTGCAGACCGTCTTAAACGTCTCGCGAATACCCACGATCTCTAACGTATCCC
>JAZFSB010000231.1:0-14207 GCA_036445935.1 Alphaproteobacteria bacterium
ATTCAATGTTCTCTTTATGTTCGAAAACTGCCCCTGTTCACATCGATCCCCAAAGTTATCCACAGTGAGTCGCCCTGATTTCCGCCAAATCCCGGCAATTCACAGCCTGTGGATAACTTTATCCCCAATTAGTCGGCTGACGCATCGTCCAGGGCTGCCCGGGCCGCCTCGGTCAGGGCGGTGGTTTCGGTTTCGATCACTTTTTCCAGCCGTTGCATGAATTCACGACGCTTCAGTCCGGGGGGGATCGGCGGCAGGACCCGCAGCGTGATGTCGCCGGCGCGCTTCAAGAAGCTGCGACGGCCCCAGAACATGCCTGAATTGAGCGCCACGGGCACCACCGGCAGGCCGAGATCGCGGTAGAGCGCGGCGACGCCGCTGTGATAGGGCCGGCGCTCGCCCGGCGCGGTGCGGGTGCCCTCGGGAAAGACGAAGATGTCGCGCCCGTCCTCGACCGCGCGTCTTGCGTCGCGCAACATCTGGCGCAGCGCGCTGGCGCCGGCCTTGCGGTCGATGGCGATGGCGCCGTGGCGGCGCACATACCAGCCGAAAAAAGGGACCGAAAGCAGTTCCTTCTTCAGCACGATGGCGGGGTCCGGCAGCAACCGGGTGATCATCATGGTGTCCCAGGCCGACTGGTGCTTGGCGGCAAAAATGGCGGGTCCCGTCGGGCGCTCACCGACCTGCTCGATATGCCCGCTGAGCCCGGTTGTCACGCGCAGCAGGCCGAGCACCGATCGACACCAGAAGCGTGCGCCCCACATGGCCACGCTGCGCGGCAGCACCAGCAGCGGTAGAAAGGCGACGCCCATGGTCAGCGTCCAGCCATAGAAAAGGATCTGGAAGATCAGCGATCGAAGCCAAATCATCCGGCGCCTTCCTCGCTGTGTGGCCGGGCTGGCGACAAAAATGCGCGGGCGATCAGATATTTGGTGAACTCACGTCCCAGCAGCGTGGCGGTGCCTGGCCAGGCCCACCATTGGTCCCGTTTGAACTGCGGCGGGAATACCGGGTGGATAACCAGGCGTATGTTGGGCATCGCGCGGCGAAACTCTACCAGGCTGCGCGGCATGTGATAGCTGGCGGTAACCAGCCGGAGCGAGGCGAAGCCGCGCGACCGCATCCAGGCGGCGGTTTCGCGCGCATTGCCGGCGGTGTTGTCGGCGCGGTAGCCGACCGAGATGCGCCGGTCGAGCCCTTCCGGGGTACGCCGCGCCAATTTCAGCAGGGTGGCGACATCGACGCCATGCGCAACGCCGGAGACAAAAAGTTCACGTCCGCGTCCGGCTGCGAGCAGGCGTAGCCCCTCGTCAAGTCTACCGCTGCCGCCGGTGAGCACGACGATGGCATCGGTCGTGGATTGGTTGGCGGGGCCTTCCCGCGGCACCAGGTCGACGAACCAGTTCAGGCCGGCAATCCACAGACCCGCCAGCAGCACGATGGAAGCCACGCCCCAGCCCAGCGTGCGTCGCGCCCTCCGGCGTGGTCGTCTGAAACGCGACATGGTCAAGCCATGCGCCCAACAGCGCGTTGGACGGTCAGCCGCGCGGTAAGCATGCTGATCAGGGCGGCGGCCGGCGCGATGGCCGCCAGCACGGCCCATTGCTGGACAGAGAGCGCAAGCGGCGGCAGCAGGCTGGCTTCTATGCGCCCGGCCAGATAGCCCAGCAGGACCAGCGTGACCGCCGCGAGCACGGTGCCGATCAGCCCGCCCTCAAGCCCAAGCCAGAAGGCGCGGCCCTGGAACTGGCGCGCGACATAGCCGTCCTGCGCGCCGATCAGGTGCAGCAACTCGACCACCTCATGGTGAATGGCAAGCCCGGTTCGGGTCGCGAAGACCACGGTGGCTATGGCGGCCAGACCGATCAGCCCGACGACGGCGAAGGCGATGGCTTCTAGCGCCCTGGCCAGCGCCACCAGCCGCTCGAGCCAGAGCCCGTGATCGTCGAGCGTGGCGCCTGGTATCTCGGCCGCCAGCTGGGCGCCCAGCGCGTCGCTGTCAATGGCGCCGCCGGCGATCAGCCGTACGTCGATCAGCCGCGGTACGGGCAGGTTCATGTCGGCCGATAGCGCATCCTTGCCGAGCCATGGCTCCAGCAGGGCGGCGACCTGGACGTCGGGCACCGATGCCGCGGAAGCGATGCCCGGTGTCGCGCGCAGCAATTTTATGGCGCGTCGCGCGAGCGCGTCCGTTGCAGCCGAATCGGCGCCGGCCACGGGAATGATCTGTACCGTCAGGGTTCCGGCCAGCCCGGTGCGCCATTGCTGTCCGGCGGCGGACAGGATCATCACCAGCGCCAGCGCCATCGCCGCCAGCCACACCATGAAGCCGATCAGCCAGGGCAGGAAGCGGCTCGAGGCATCGCGCGATAACGGCAACGCGGGCGACGTGCTTATCATGACGCGGCCTGTTCGATGGAACCGGCCACGGGCGTGGCGCCGCCGGGGGCAATGGGGGTTAGCTCTCCATTGCCAAGATGCAGGCGCGGATATTGTTCGAAACGGTTGACGATATTTTCGTTGTGGGTGGCGACGATGACCGTGGTGCCGATCTTGTTCAGTTGTTCCAGCAGATGCATCAGCCGCATGGCGATGCTGTCATCGACATTGCCAGTTGGTTCGTCGGCCAGCAGCAGTCGGGGACGGGCAATGATCGCGCGGGCAATGGCGACCCGCTGCTTCTGGCCTCCGGACAGGGTCGGCGGGCGTGCATCCACCTTGTCGGACAACCCTACCCAGCGCAGTAGTTCTGGCACGTGTTCGCGGATTTGCTGTTCGCTGGCGCCGGCGATGCGCAGCGGCAGCGCCACGTTGTCCAGCGCGCTGAGATGATCGATCAGCCGAAAGTCCTGAAATACAATGCCAATCCCGCGGCGAAGCGCGGGCAAGGCAGCGCGCGGCGCGGTCGCGATATCGGTGCCGAACAGGGTGATCAGCCCGCGCGATGGGCGGAGACCAAGATACATCAGGCGCAGCAAGGAAGATTTGCCCGCGCCGCTGTCGCCGGTCAGGAAGTGGAAAGAACCGGGCGGCAGCCGCAAGGAAACGTCATGCAGCACTTCCGGTCCTAATCCATAACGCAAGCCGACATTCTGGAACCGCACGACGTCGTCGCCCTGGTTCACGGCCAATCCTCATAATCCACAACTAATGTACCAGCATCGCATGGAGCGCCGGGTTGCGTCCAGCGCGCCCGTGCTGGTTATGCCGACCAGCTTGCCATCATAGGATCAAGCACTTATACACGATGCAGAGGGCATGAAATCGCTCCGAAATAACGGAACCCTTCCCGCGCCGCGATGATTCTGACCTGCCCCGAATGCACAACTCGTTATCTGGTCGACGCCGCGGCGATTAGCCCGGCCGGCCGCACCGTCCGTTGTTCACGTTGCGGCCATAGCTGGAACGAGGCGCCGCCCGACGATGAGCCGGCATTCAGCCCGACGCTGGGCGATCGTCCACTCGATGCCCCATCGCTCGATGACCCGCCGTCGCTTTCCCGGTCGTCGTCCGCGCGGCGCCGGCCGAGCAATCTGCCGGCCCTTCCGCGTCACCGCCGCAGCCGGACGCCGATGCTGCTGTGGCTGCTTTTTTTCCTGCTGATTGGCGGCGTTGCCGGGGGCGCGGTCTGGAAGCAGGACGAAATTACCAAGAGATGGCCGGTCACCGAACAGTTTTATGATCTGGTCGGTCTTACCGGAACGCCGCCGCACGAACTCTTCCAGGTGGTCGATACCAAACTGTCCACCAGCAACGAGGGCGGCACCACTGTTCTGACCGTCGAAGGCAAGCTGCTCAACCGTACCAGTCAGGAACAGATGTTGCCGTCCATGCAGGCGGTTATATATGACAAACGGCGCGTTACGCTGCGCAGTTGGCCAATCGAAACTCCAGTAGTTCGCCTTACCCCTGGTGAGCGCTTCGCATTCCGTACCGAACTGAAGAACCCGCCCAAGGGCGCCGACAGTTTCGAGATTTTTCTGGAGCGCCGCCAACCGGTGCATTGAGCAGATGGTCCGTCCGCAAATCGACGTTCTCATTTCGGCCGATGACATTGCCTTGCGTGTCGAGGCGTTGGCTCGTGACATCGTGACCGATATGCCGGGCGAGATTCTGGTGCTGGTGATTCTCAAGGGCAGTTTCGTGTTTGCCGCCGACCTGATTCGTGCATTGGAACGCGCCGGCGCGTCGGCGCAGGTCGATTTCATCACCCTGTCGAGCTATCAGGACGGCACCAGCAGCAGCGGTACAATCCGGGTGGCCCATGACCTGTCCGAGGATGTCGCCGGGCGCGATGTGTTGATTGTCGAGGACATACTGGAATCGGGGCGCACGCTGGCCTTTGCCGGCGATTATGTGACGCGTAGGGGCGCGTCCAGTATGCGAACCTGCCTGCTGCTCGACAAGCCGGAAAAGCGCCGGGTTCCGGTCGAGGCGGATTATGTCGGATTCACCATCGGACCCGAATTTGTGGTCGGCTACGGTCTGGATCTCGCCCATCGGTACCGTGGTCTGCCCTATATCGGCGTGGTGCGCGGTGCGTAAACGAATTGGCAACCCTTACCGGGGTATTAAAATAGACGGGCGATCACCTGGAAGAATCGGGAGCTGATTTAGTGGCATCCATCCTCATCGCCGAGGACGACAAGGCTGTGCGCGAATTCGTCAGTCGGGCTCTCCAACAGGACGGTCATGACATTATCGCCGTCGGTGACGGTCAGCAGGCGCTGACCGCGCTCGGCAACCAGCCGTTCGACATGTTGCTGACTGATATCGTCATGCCGCGGATGGATGGCATAGCGCTCGCGCTCAAGGCATCCAAGGATTACCCCGCCCTGCCAGTGCTGCTGATGACCGGCTACTCCGCCGAGCGTCAGCGCGCCCATAATCTGGATGCGCTGATCCATGACGTGATTTCCAAACCCTTCACGTTGAAGGATATTCGCTCCGCGGTTCGCCGCGTGCTGGAGGCGCCCGCGCCCAAGGGGCGCTCCCACTAAAGCCTGATCCAGTTATATTGAGCCGTCTGCGTTTAATCCGGTTAAACGCTTCAGAACCGGTCGAGCAACCGCTCTATATAGTCCAGTTCAAGCCGCGGGCGGTTGATCTGTCCGGAACGGCGGCGCAGTTCCTCGAGAATTTCACGCGCCCGCTGGATCGATCCGGCGTTTGGAATCTTGACGTCGCTGGTATCGGCATCCTCACCCGATATATCGCGTCCCAGCGGGTCGCGGCGCGGCTGGCGGTTTTGTGGCCGATTGCCGCGCATGCCCGATTCGCGGGCGAAGCGTTCCATCATCCGTTGCAGGGCGGCGCGCCCGGCGCGGCGCAGTGCCTCCAGCGCCCGGCCCTGCTGGCCGGTGGCCTCGCCCAGCCGGTTGCCCTCGAGCGCGCGAATGGCGCGTTCCATTGCCCGATCCGCCCGGTCCATGAACTGACCCGGTCCGGTTCCGCGACCCTGGCCCCGCATCATGCCGCGTAGCTGGCGCAGAAGCTGTTGCAGGGCGCGCTGGTCGGCCGCGCCCGGCATGCCGCTCCGCGGCGGGCCCTGGCCCGGCCGCGAATTTCGGAAAGTCCGGTCCATCAGCCCCTGCTGGCGCTGGATCAGATCCTGCAGCTTGCGCAACATGCCCTGGCCACGACCCGCCCGGCCGCCACGCATGCGCATTGTTTGCATCGAGCGCATGCCTTGCAGCATCTGTTGCAGCCGGGCCAGCATCTCGCGCGCGGCCTGACGCGCGCCAGAGCGCATCAGGTCGCGAATCTGGTCCAGCATGCGCGACAGGTCCTGGGCGCGGATCATGCGCATGGTGCTGGGGTCGAACTCCATCGTCTGCTGCTGTTGCGGATTGCGCCGCATCTGTTCGGCCAGTTCGCGCATGAAGCGGTTCATCGCCATGCGCAGCTCGCGCATCAACCGCTCCAGCACGGCGTCGGGTGCGCCCTCGGCGAGTGCCTTCATGAGTTCCTGTTGGATACGCCTGAGATCACGCTCGGCGACCGACAGCCCGCCATCCTCGATCCTGAGGGCGGTATCCCACAGCAGGTCGAGAATGGGGTCGATGGCGGTTTTTTGCCTGTCGTAGCCAAGCCGCGCGCGGGCCGACGATAGCGCCAGGAACACCACACCGTCATGGCCGAAGGCGCCAGGATCGGCGGCGAGTTCGCTCAGGCCCCGATAGATGTCACGGCGCGCCTCCGGGGTACCGGCCAGCCGCTTGCGCTGTTCGATGATGGCGCGCGCCACCGGATGCATGAAGCGGCGTTCCGGCAGGATCAGGCGCTTGACCGCGCTGACCCCGGCCTGGTCGATGGCATCGACCGCGACCAGCTTCATGATAATTGGCAGCCCAGCCCATTTGTGCGGCGCGAGATCGAGGAAGGTGGTTTCCTTTGCCTTTTTGGCGTTGCGCGTGGGCAGAGGCAGTTCGAGAACCACCACCTCCTTGCCGGTGACGGCGCCGTGCTCATAGGTGCGCCGCAGTTCGGCCCGCGCCTTGACGATGCCGTAATCGTCGTCGCCGGTGTAGCTGAGGCGCAGGCTCGCCTGCGGGGTCGGGCTGGGGTCGTCGGCAAAGGTAATCGTCGGCTTGCGGTCGGGAATGATCTCGATGCGCCATTTGCCGAGCGTCGTATCGCCATGCTGGACCGAAAGGATGCCGCCGCGCCCGACCTTGTGGATAAGTCGGCTGTATGTCTGGTCAAGCCGCTCGAATTCGACGATCTCCGGCGGTGGCGCCGCTTCGGCGATGGTCGTGGCGGCTTTATCGGTGGGCTTCGCCGCTCCCGGCTGCGCCAGCACGAGACGGACCGGGCCCTTGGCGCCCTGCACCTGCGAGGTCAGCACGCTGCCCGCGGGAATACGCAGCAGCCGGGTGGCCGAATTCGGCGGGGTCGGTTTATCGTCCGCATCGGTAGCGGTTATTTGCGTGGCGCGCAGCGGGAAGATCGGCGCCAGGGTGGTGTAGTCGGGCGGCGTGATCCACAGATCGAAGGCCAGTTTTGGCGCGCCGCCGGCGGCGCCGAAACCGGGGGTCAGCGCGCGCGCCAGACGCCCGTCGCGATCCTGCCAGCCGGTGATGACGGCGATTAGAAGCACCAAGGCGAGAACGGCGCGCAACGCGATGGGATCTCTCCGCGCCAGGCCCGGGCGGGGTGCTCCAACCCTGAGCGCGCGGATCGCTTCGGCCATGCGCTGCTGGTGCGCCTGCCATAACGCCGCCGAAGCGGGGCTGGCTGCGCCGGCCGCCAACGTATCCTCTACCGCTTGGAGCGGACGGTGGGCCAGGCCGCTTTCGGTTTCCAGCCGGCGTTGCGCGGCGGCCGCTTCCGGCCAGGCGAAACCGCGGATGGCGCGCGCCAGCGCATAAAGGCAGCCGCCCGCCAGCAGCGCCAGCACGACCGCGTGCAGCCATCCCGGCAGAGCTGGCAGCACATCGAACAAGGCAAGGGACAGGAACAGGCCCAGGGCGGCGACGGCGGGCCATAGTGGTGGCCATAGTCGTTCCCAGGCCAGCGCCAGGCGCGCCAGTGTCATTTTCCCCGCGAACCGTGCAAAGGCCCGTTGCGGGCGGGTTTGATCAGAAAGGGCCATCGTGCCCTCTCCCTGTAGTCAGGCCGCGCCCCGTGATGTGGGCGTGGCCGAGTTTCCCAGCCAGTCCGGCATCTGGTCAAGAGATAAGAGCGCATCGTACGTCGGACGAGGGCGGACAACGAAAAATTGATCGCCCCTGACCATGACTTCGGCGACCGGCAGGCGGGTATTGTAGCTGGATGCCATGACCGCGCCGTAGGCGCCTGCCGTTTCGATGATCAGAAGATCGTCGGAGACCAGCGCGGGCAGTGCCGCGTCGGCGGCCAGAACATCGCCGGTTTCGCAGATTGGCCCGACCACGTCGGCGGCGCTGGCCGGCCCGCCCGCCGCTCTTTCCGGCGTGATGCGGTGATGCGCTTCGTAGAGCGTCGGGCGCAGCAGGTCATTCATTGCCGCATCGACGATGACGAAACGCTTGGTCCCGGCTTGCTTGACGTAGATCACCTTTGTCACCAGCACGCCCGCGTTGCCGACCAGCAGGCGGCCCGGCTCGAACACCAGCTCGACATCCAGCCCGTCCGTCACGTCGCGCACCATCTCGGCGTAGGCGTCGGGATGGGGCGGTGTTTCGTCGCCATAGACGATGCCCAGCCCGCCGCCAAGGTCGAGCCGGCGCACGACCTGGCCGGCCGCGCGCAAGTCCCGCACCAGCAGGGCGATGCGTTCGAAGGCGGCGCGGAACGGCGCCAGCGAGGTAAGCTGCGAGCCTATATGAACGGCAATGCCTTCCGGCGTCAGCCCGTCCATCGCCGAAGCCCTGGTATACATGTCGATCGCCCGGTCGATATCGATGCCGAATTTGTCCTGCTTGCGCCCGGTGGCGATTTTCTCATGCGTACCGGCATCGACATCGGGATTGACCCGAAGGGCGATGCGCGCGCGCGTGCCGGCGGCGCGCGCCACCGCGTCGAGCGCGTTGAGTTCGGGCTCGGATTCGATATTGAACTGGCCGATTCCGGCATCAAGCGCGAACACCATCTCGTCACGCGTCTTGCCGACGCCGGAAAAGACGATCTTCCCGGGCGGCACGCCGGCCGCCAGCGCGCGCCGGGCTTCGCCCTCGCTGACCACATCCGCGCCCGCGCCGAGCAAAGCCAATGTGCGGATCACCGCCTGGTTGGAATTTGCCTTCACCGCGTAGCACACGGTCGCGTTCATGCCGGCGAAGGCGTTGGCGAACACCTCATAATGACGCTCCAGTGTTGCGCTGGAATAACAATAGAACGGCGTGCCGACACGCGCCGCGATTTCGGCGATGGCGACGTCCTCGGCATGGAGGGCGCCGTCGCGATACTCGAAATGGTTCATCGCGGATATTGCCTGGGAAAGTCGCTTGTCTTGCCCGGCGGCGGGTCGAGTTCGCCCTTCTTGCCGCAACTGGCAAGCGAGGCGCCGAGCGTCACCGCCAGCAGCAGCACCAAAAGCCGCGTGATCACAGGAAACGCTCCCGCGCGCGTCGGGCGGCGTCGCGCACGTTGTCGGGCGCGGTGCCGCCATAACTGGTGCGGCTCGCCACCGAATTTTCTACCCCCAGCACGTCGAATACCTCCATGGAAATCCGCGGTTCGATCTCCTGCAAGGCCGCCAGCGGGAGCTCGTCCAGATCGCAGCCCCGTTCTTCGGCCATCCGCACGACGCGGCCCGTCGCATGGTGCGCGTCGCGGAACGGCAGCCCAAGCTCGCGCACCAGCCAGTCGGCCAGATCGGTTGCGGTGGTGAATCCCTGGCCAGCGGCGGCGCGCAGCCGCTCGGCGTCGAATTCGATATCGCGCACCATGCCGCACATCGCGCCCACCATCAGCCCGATGGCGCCGACGGCGTCGAATACCGGCTCCTTGTCTTCCTGCATGTCCTTCGAATAGGCCAGCGGCAGCCCCTTCATGACTGTTGCCAGCGTGATCAGCGCGCCGATCACCCGGCCGGTCTTGCCCCGCACCAGCTCGGCCGCGTCCGGGTTGCGTTTCTGCGGCATGATCGAGCTGCCGGTGGTGAAGCCGTCCGACAGGCGGGCAAAGGCGAACTGGGCCGAGCACCAGAGCACGATTTCCTCGGCCAGCCGCGACAGGTGAAGCGCCGTGATCGTCGCCGCCGACAGGAATTCAAGCGCGAAATCGCGATCCGATACCGAATCGAGCGAATTCGCCGTCGGCCGGTCGAAGCCGAGCGCCTTGGCCGTCTGCTCGCGGTCGATCGGAAACGACGTGCCGGCCAGCGCCGCGGACCCCAGCGGGCATTCGTTGAGCCGGGCGCGCGCGTCGCGCAGCCGGCCGCGGTCGCGACCGACCATCTCGACATAGGCCATCATATGGTGCCCCAGCGTCACCGGCTGGGCTGCCTGCAGATGGGTGAAGCCCGGCATCACTGTCGCGGCATGTGTCTCGGCCTGGTCGATCAGGGCGCTCTGCAATTCGCGCAAACCGGCTTCCAGTCCGTCGATGGCGTCGCGCACCCAGAGGCGGAAATCGGTTGCCACCTGATCATTGCGTGAGCGCGCGGTGTGCAGCCGCCCGGCATCGTCGCCGACTATTTCCTTCAGCCGGCCCTCTATATTGAGGTGGATGTCTTCAAGTTCGGCGCGGAAGGCGAATTCGCCGGCCTCGATCTCGCCACGGATTTGCGCCAGTCCGTCCGCGATTCTGCGTCCGGCGTCTTCGTCCAGGATGCGCTGCGCGACCAGCATCTCGCAATGGGCCAGCGAGCCCTGGATATCTTGCGCATACAGAACCTTGTCGAAGCCGATCGACGCATTGATCGCCTGCATCAGGTCATCCGGCGCATCAGCGAAGCGGCCACCCCACATGGCGTTCGAGTCATTGTGACTTTGCCGCGCGGACGCACCCGTGGCAGGGTCGGGCTGCGGTGTGTCGGCGGGCTTCCGGTTCGTGGTCATAGCAACACTTCAAGTGCGGGTCAGCGGGGTTCCATGAACAGACGTAGTCTTCTGCTTGCGGCGGTGGTCGTATTTGGGTTTGCCATCTGGGCCATAATTGCACAGAGATCAAGTGAAATCGGTACCCAGCCGCCATTGGCCGGCTGGATGAAGAACTTTATTCCGACGCCGGACGCCGGGCCAGCGCCGCAAATGCCTCTGGTTGCCGAGGACGGAAAGGTGTCGCGGCTGGCCGATTTCGGCGGCCGGCTGGTGCTGGTGAATTTCTGGGCGACCTGGTGCGCGCCCTGCGTGCGTGAGATGCCGTCGCTATTGCGGCTGCACAAGGCGCGCGGGGATAAGGATTTTACCGTGCTCGCCATTTCGCAGGATCTCAGGGGTTGGCCGGTGATAACACCCTTTCTCACCCGGCTCGGGCTCGACGGCCTGCCCGTGCTGCACGACCACAAGGGCGCGCTGTCCCGCGCGTTCGGCGTGCAGGGTCTGCCGACGACAATTTTGCTGGGACGCGACGGGCGCGAAATCGGCCGGCTGACCGGCGTCGCCGAATGGGACCGCCAGGAAACCGGCGCGCTGATAGATTTTTATGCGAAGAAATGATGTTCCGCTCACGCTGAACCGGCGCCAGCCCGCTCCCCCACCCGGCCACCCCACGGGATTATCCTATGGGTGGCCGGGTGGGGGAGCGGGCTGGCTCGGCCGACCAAAAAAACTATCTCGTCGGCACCGGGGTATCGCCGGAATAGTCGTAGAAGCCGCGGCCGGTTTTGCGGCCGAGCCAGCCGGCCTCGACATATTTCACCAGCAACGGGCAGGGGCGGTACTTGCTGTCGGCCAGCCCGTCATGCAGCACCTGCATGATCGACAGGCAGGTGTCGAGCCCGATGAAATCGGCAAGCTGAAGCGGCCCCATCGGGTGGTGCGCGCCAAGCCGCAGCGCCGCGTCGATGTCCTCGACCGATCCGACGCCTTCATACAATGTGTAGATCGCCTCGTTCAGCATCGGCAGCAGGATACGGTTGACGATGAAGGCCGGAAAATCCTGTGCAATGACCGGCGTCTTGCCAAGCTGGACGGTGACGCCATGGATCGCTTCGAAGGTGGCGTCGTCGGTGGCGATGCCCCGGATCAGCTCGACCAGCTCCATCGCCGGCACCGGGTTCATGAAGTGCAATCCCATGAACTGTCCGGGCCGGTCGGTCGCCGCCGCCAGCCGGGTGATCGAAATCGACGACGTGTTGGTGGCGAGCAGCGCGTCGGGGCGCAGCGACGGCGTCAGTTTCTGGAATATTTCGCGTTTGACCGCTTCGTTTTCGGTCGCCGCCTCGATCACCAGATCGCGGTCGGCGAAGGACGCGTAATCGGTGCTGGTGGCGATGTTGGCAAGCGTGGCTTTGCATTGTTCTTGCGTCAGGCGGCCGCGCTCTACCTGGCGTTCCATCCGGGCTCTGATTCCGCCAAGCGATTTGTCGAGCACATCCTGGCTGATATCGGCCAGCAGCACATCGAACCCGCTGGCCGCGCAGACCTGAGCGATACCGCTGCCCATCTGGCCGGCCCCGATAACGCCAATGCGGCGCAAAGGATCGTTCATGATATGTAGCCGCCCTCAGCGGGGCTTCACGCCCTGCTTTTCGAGTTCCTGGTCGAGTTCCGGCAGCGCCTTGAACAGGTCGCCGACCAGCCCGTAATCCGCGATCTGGAAGATCGGCGCTTCCTCGTCCTTGTTGATCGCGACGATGACCTTGCTGTCCTTCATGCCGGCGAGATGCTGAATCGCGCCCGAGATGCCGACCGCGATATAGAGTTCCGGGGCGACCACCTTGCCGGTCTGGCCGACCTGGAAGTCGTTCGGCTTGAAGCCGGCGTCGACGGCCGCGCGTGACGCGCCGATCGCGGCGCCAAGCTTGTCGGCGACGTTCTCTATCATGGCGAAGTTCTCGCCCGACTGCATGCCGCGCCCGCCCGAGATCACGATGCGGGCGGCGGTCAGCTCGGGTCGCTCGGATTTGGTCAGGTCCTGACCGACGAAGCTGGACAGGGCGGGGTCTCCCGCGACCGCGACCGGCTCGATGATGGCGGTCCCGCCATCGGCGTCGGCCTTGGCGAAGGCGGTCGCGCGCACGGTGATCAGCAGCTTTTCGTCTTTTGACTGCACGGTTGCCAGCGCGTTGCCGGCATAGATCGGGCGGACGAAGGTGTCGGCCGATTTGACCTCCATGATGTCGGAGACCTGCACGATGTCGAGCAGGGCGGCGATGCGGGGCGCGATGTTGCGGCCGAAAGTGGTATGGGCCAGCACGATATGGCTGTAATCGCCGGCCAGCGAGACCACCAGGGCCGCCAGCGGCTCCGCCAGGGCGGTGCCGTAGAGCGCGTCGTCGGCGACACGCACGCGGGCAATGCCGGGAACCCGCGCCGCCGCCTCGCCGGCCGCCGCGCAGTCCTGATTGACGATCAGCAGGTCGATATCGCCCGCGCCCAGCTCCTGGGCGGCGGTGATCGCGCTCAGGCTGCCGCCCTTGATGCCGGCTTCGTCGTATTCCGCGATGACAAGGACGGCCATCAAATCACTCCCGCTTCGTTCTTCAACTTGTCCACCAGCTCGGCGATATCGGCGACCTTGCCGCCACCCTGGCGCGGCGGCGGCTCATCGACCCTGAGCGTGACCAGCCTGGGCGTTACATCGACGCCGAGCTCTTCCGGCGTCAACTGGTCGATCTGCTTCTTTTTCGCCTTCATGATGTTGGGTAGTGACGCATAGCGCGGCTCGTTCAGCCTGAGGTCGGTGGTGACCACCGCCGGCATGGTGAGCGACAGCGTTTCCGACCCGCCATCGACTTCACGCGTGACGAGCGCCTTGCCGTCGGCGAATTCGACCTTGGATGCGAAAGTGCCCTGCGGCCAGCCTAAAATTGCCGCCAGCATCTGGCCGGTCTGGCTGCAATCATCGTCGATCGCCTGCTTGCCGAGGATGACGAGATCCGGCTGTTCGCGGTCCACGATGGTCTTGAACAGCTTGGCCACGGCCAGCGGCTGCAATTCGGCGTCGGTCAGCACATGGATGCCCCGGTCCGCGCCCATCGCCAGTGCCGTACGGATGGTTTCTGAACATTTGGCTTCGCCCATCGACACCACCACCACCTCGGAAACAGTGCCCGCTTCCTGCAGTCGGATGGCTTCCTCGACGGCGATTTCGTCAAAGGGGTTCATTGACATTTTGACGTTGGCTGTCTCGACCCCCGTATTGTCGCCCTTGACCCTTACCTTGACGTTGTAATCGATGACTCGCTTAACCGCGACCAGGACCTTCATGGATTGACCTTGCTTATCCCTAGGAGTGTCTGGATTGGCATGATGAATAATTTGTCGTCGGCGAAAAAACACCGACCGCGTCGTGCCCAATCCCGCACCGCAATTTCATACGTGTGCGAACGATAGCGTCGGATTCCCGCCTGTCAAGTTGATGATGGGGAGGCGGGGCAGAAGAAATTATTACGGAATTTATTTGTTTCCGAACAAAAAAGCGATCGCGATCAGGGCGATGGCGGTGAACTGAAACAAGAGGCGATATCGCATCAGCCGGTTTGAGCGCCGCGCGTTTATTTCACCTTGGCGCAGCATGGCGATAACGCCGAAAACCAGCACGATCGTCGTCGCCGCGACGGCTATGATGATCAGCCAGGGAAAAGCCTGTTGCATGGCTGGACTATAGGGCTCCGC
>JAZFSB010000232.1:0-2805 GCA_036445935.1 Alphaproteobacteria bacterium
CGCGGGCGATCTCGTTCGCCGCCACGGCGATGGTGCCGAGCGGGCTGCCGAGTTCGTGCGCCGCGGCGGCGGCCAGTCCACCCACGGCGGACACGCGCAGTTCGCGGTCGAGCGCCTGCTGGATGGCGGAAAGCGCACTGGACAACCGGCGCGCCTCATCCGCCACCCGCCAGGTGTAGGCGGCGAAGAACAGAATCCCGATGGCGAGCGCCGTCCAGACACCCAGTATATAGGTCAGCGGCAGGACCAGCGCATTGGCGCCCCACGGCAACGGCATATACCACTGCGCCAAAACCGTGATGCAGCCCAGCGAGAAAGCGCACAGCGCCAGCGTACTGCGCAAGGACAGGGTGGTCGCCGATACCGTGACCGGCGCGAGCAGGAGAAAGGCGATCGGATTGCCCAGCCCGCCGGTAAGGTAAAGCATGATTGCGAGCTGGCAGATGTCGTAGGCCAGGAAGCGGGTCGCACGCTGATCGTCAAGGCCGCCCACCGGTTTGCGCATGGTCACGGCGATATTGATCAGGGCGGAGACGCCGACGATGGCGAGCGCCCAGCCAATGGGAAGGCTGAAACCGAGAACGTAATGGACCACCAGGAGCGCTATGGTCTGGCCGATGATCGCCACCCAGCGGATCAAAATCAGCGTTCGCGCCCTGATCTGTCCCGGCCCGATGGGCGCGGTCGCCGTCATCGCCTGTGTTCCGTCCATACCGGCTTTATCCCGCCCGGCACGCTGTGCCGTCAGCGCTGCCAAAACCCCGCGTCGGGTTTTTACGATTTCATCTCATTATAGCAATTTTACCGCCTGCGGTCAGCACTGGTCCTTTTTTTCTTCCCGGCGCATATTGGGATTATGCGCGAATTCGCCATCAGAACGGTTGGGCTGACCAAGCGGTTCGAGGATATTCTCGCCGTCGACGACATCTCCTTCGATGTGCCCCGCGGCAGCGTGGTCGGGCTGCTGGGCGGCAACGGCGCCGGCAAGACGACGACGATCTCCATGCTGCTCGGCCTGCTTCTGCCCACGTCGGGAACCGTTACGGTGCTGGGCGAAGATATGATCCGGCACCGCTATCGCGTTCTGCCGCGGGTCAATTTCAGCTCACCCTATGTCGAGCTGCCGAAACGTTTGACGGTGCGCGAGAACCTGACCGTCTACGGCGGGCTTTACGGTCTCGACGACGCCGCCGCGCGGATCCGGCGGTTAGCCGCCGCGCTTTCCATCGACGAATTTCTCGACCGGCCGACCGGTCAGCTTTCCTCCGGGCAGAAGACCCGCGTCGCGCTCGCCAAGGCGCTGCTGAACGAGCCCGAGCTTCTGTTGCTGGATGAGCCGACCGTATCGCTGGACCCGGACACCGCCGATTGGGTGCGGTCGTACCTGCGCGGCTATCAGGAAGCGTCCGGCGCCACCATTCTTCTCGCCTCGCACAACATGACCGAGGTCGAGCGCATGTGCAGCGAGGTTCTGATCCTGAAGGCGGGGCGGATTGTCGACCGCGGCCCGCCCGACGTGCTGATCGCCCGTTACGGCCGCCAGACCCTGGAGGAAGTCTTCCTCGACATCGCGCGTGCAACCGGGGACGGCGGGCCGGGCAGCATGTCCGACGCCGCGCAATAGGGGGCGGGAGAGGTGGCCGAAACCCGACGCAGCCCCGCATTCAGCCAGTCCATTCGCCGTATGGGCGCCATGGTGAGGCGTTACTTTTACCTGCTGCGCGGGTCGTGGCCGCGGATCGTGGAACTCGCCTACTGGCCCGTCATGCAGATGGTGATGTGGGGCTTCATGACCGAGTTCCTGCTCGCCAACAGCTCGACCGTGCTGCGCGCCGCGGGGATGCTCATCGCCGCGGTGCTGCTGTGGGACGTCATGTTCCGCGGCAATCTCGGGGTCTCGATCTCGTTCCTGGAAGAGGTCTGGTCGCGCAACCTGGGACAATTGTTCGCCAGCCCGTTACGGCCGTGGGAATGGGCGCTGTCGCTGATGGTCATCAGCCTGATACGCACCGTGATCGGGGTGACCCCGGCGGCGCTGCTTGCGATCCCGCTCTACGGCTATTCCATCTTCGAGATGGGACTGCCGCTGGTGGCCTTTTTCACCAACCTGCTGATCTTCGGCAGCGCCGTCGGACTGGCCGTCTCCGCCATGGTGCTGCGCTACGGCCTCGGCGCGGAAAGTCTCGCCTGGGTCGGCATTTTCGCCATCGCCCCGATCAGCGGCATCTATTACCCCATCGCCACCCTGCCCGACTGGCTCCAGCCGGTGGCGCTGGCGTTGCCGTCGGCGCACGTGTTCGAAGGTATGCGCACGGTGCTGGCGGACGGGGTTTTCGAAACCGACCGCTTCCTCGCCGCCGCCGGTCTCAACGTTCTCTATATGGCCGCCGGCCTCGCGCTTTTTCTTTACGTCTTCCGCATCGCCCGCGTCAGGGGCCTTCTGCTCCAGATCGGCGAATAATCCCGCCGGAGCCCGACCACAGGGCGATCAATTCGGCGCTCGCGGTCACGTCGCCGAACAGGGTCTCCACGTTCTTCAGCGTCGCCTCGTGCAGCGCCGGGGCGGGGGACGCCACGCAGTCGCCCGGCACCACGATGTAGTAGCCGCGCGAATGGCCGTCGCGGAAGGTGGATTCGACGCAGATGTTGGTCGAGACCCCGGTCACCACCAGGGTGCGGATGTCGCGGCGGCGCAGGATGGCGTCCAGCGCGGTGCCGGCGAAGGCGCTGTAGCAGTGCTTGTCGACGATGAAGTCGCCGTCCGCGGGCTTCAGCCGGTAGAAGTCCGCGCCCCAGCTTCCTTCG
>JAZFSB010000233.1:0-3339 GCA_036445935.1 Alphaproteobacteria bacterium
CGCACAGGTTATCCGGATCGTGTACGACCGGTGCGCGCCGAAGTCCTGCCGCGCGCCGCTTGCCCTGACGCCGGAATTGATCGCCGCCATGAAGAAAGCCGAACGCGGCGACATCACCATCCAGGACTCGCGCCGCAAGCCGGCCAAATTGCCGTTGTCTCTCAAGGGGTTCACCGCCGGCTACGACGCGTTGTCGCGACAGTAAGCGTCGCCCACTCGCCGATATCACGCCGGTTTAGCAGACCGAGCCCGTGCGCCGCATGGGCCGCCAGCACTTCATCCACCTGATCGATCAGCAACCCTGACAGTACCGCCACCCCATCGGGGGAAAGGTGACGGGCCAGTTCGCCGGCCATGGCGATCAGCGGCCCGGCCAGGATATTGGCCGCGATCAGATCGAACTTTTCGTCCCCTAGCTCGGCATAGCCGTCGCTTTCCAGCGCGGTCACACTGCCGGCCGCACCATTATCAGCCAGATTTTCCACCGCCGTTATCACCGCGGCGGGATCGTTGTCGGCGGCGGTGACAGGCACGTCCGGCCACAACCGGGCGATGGCGATGGCGAGGATCGCCGACCCGCATCCCAGATCGAGCGCCCGTCCTACGCTGAGCCCCTCACCCGCCAACCGTTCGAGCTCAAGCAGGCAGCCTTGCGTCGTCGCGTGCTCGCCGGTGCCGAAGGCAAGACCCGCATCGAGCCGGATGGGGTCGAGCGAGGGCGGCGTCGGATCGTCGAAATGGGCCGGCCGGATAAAAAACCGCCCGATGGTGACAGGCGGGGTCGCACGGCGATATTCAGCGACCCAATCGACCGCTGGCAGCAGCTCGATCGCGATCTCCGGCGCCTCGATGGAAAGGCTCGCCGCCGCCACCGCGATGGCGGCGGTCAGTTCACGATGGTCCGGTTCCGCCGTGTAATGGGCCGTCATGCGCCAGCGCGGCCCGCCTTCGAATTCGAATTCCGACACCGCCCCGCCCTGGGCGGAAAGCGCCGCGGCGAACGGGGGTACATGCAAGACCACGTCCAGCATCAGCGTGACCTGCCAGCCACCGCCGCTTTCCGGATTATCGGTCACGCCGGGGTGACGAAGCTATCGATGACCTTCTTGTTTCCCGCCTTCTCAAAGGCGATTTCGAGCTTGTTGCCTTCGACGGCGATGATCGTGCCGTAGCCGAATTTTTGATGGAATACACGCACGCCGGGCACTATGGCGCCGTCGGCGCCGGGCAGCGCATCCACCTCGCGCGCGCGGCCTTCGATCACCGCATCACGGCCGCGCCTGGCCTTGAGCCGGGCATAGCCGGGACCCCGGCCCGATTGCGACCATTCAGCGTCGGCGTTGTCTCCATACCCGGCGCCCGCGCCATACAGCCCGGCCTCGCTTACCATTTCGATCTCGTCCTTGGGCAATTCGTCGACGAAGCGCGACGGGATCGATGACTGCCACTGGTTGTAGATGCGCCGGTTGGCGGCGAAACAGACGATGGCGCGCTGGCGCGCCCGGGTCAGCCCGACATAGGCGAGACGGCGTTCCTCTTCCACCGCCGGCGCGCCGCCCTCATCCATCGAGCGCTGGTTGGGGAACACGCCCTCTTCCCAGCCGGGCAGGAAAACCGTGTTGAATTCCAGCCCCTTGGCGGCATGCAGCGTCATCAAATTGACCATGTCTCCGCCATTGGCGATGCCCGCTTCCATCACCAGGCTGACATGTTCGAGAAAGCCGGCCAGGTTCTCGAATTCCTCGAGCGCGCTGATCAGCTCCTTGAGATTCTCCAGCCGGCCGGGCGCCTCGGGCGACTTGTCGCGCTGCCACATTTCGGTATAGCCGGATTCGTCGAGCACCGTTTCCGCCAGCTCGGCATGATCCATCGTCTCGGCCAGCCCGCGCCAGCGGTCGAAATCGCCCAGCAGGTTGCCCAGCGATTTGCGCGCCTGGGGTCGCAGCTCATCAGTTTCGATCAGCCGCCTTGCGGCTTCGCACAGCGACACCGACTGGGCCCGCGACACGTGATGCACCGCCTGCAAGGTGGCCGCCCCGATGCCGCGTCGGGGCGTGTTGACGATGCGCTCGAATGCCAGCCCGTCATCGGGTTGGTTGATCACCCGCAGATAGGCGATGGCGTCGCGGATTTCCATGCGCTCGTAAAAGCGCGGGCCCCCGACCACGCGATAGGGCAGGCCGACGGTGATGAAGCGTTCCTCGAACTCCCGCATCTGGAAGGACGCGCGCACCAGCACCGCGATTTCATCCAGCGCGTGATCGTCACGATGCAGGCTCTCGATCTCGTCGGTGATGGTGCGGGCCTCGGACTCGCCGTCCCACACGCCGCGCACCACGACTTTCTCGCCGTCGCCGCGATCGGTCCACAGCGTCTTGCCCAGCCGGCCCGAATTATTGGCGATCAGCCCCGAGGCGGCGGAGAGGATTTCCGGCGTCGAGCGGTAATTCTGTTCCAGCCGGACCACGGTCGCGCCCTCGAAATCCTTCTCGAAGCGCAGGATGTTGCCGATCTCGGCCCCGCGCCAGCTATAGATCGACTGATCGTCGTCGCCGACGCAGCAGATATTGCGGTGCTCCCGCGCCAGCAGGCGGAGCCACAGGTACTGGGCGACGTTGGTGTCCTGATATTCGTCGACCAGAATGTAGCGGAAGCGGCGCTGGTACTCGGCCAGGATGTCCGCATCACCGGTAAACAGGTCGAGACAGCGCAGCAGCAGATCGCCGAAATCGCACGCGTTCAGCGTCACCAGCCGTTGCTGGTAGTCGTGATAGAGCTTGACCGCATGGCCATTGGCGAAGTCGCCGCCGTCCGACGCCGGTACCTTGTCGGGGCCGAGCCCGCGGTCCTTCCAGCGCTGGATAATGCCGAGCAGCACGCGGGCCGGCCATTTGCCCTGGTCGACGTCGCCCGCTTCCATCACCTGCTTGAGCAGGCGGATCTGGTCGTCGGTATCAAGAATGGTGAAGTTGGATTTTAGCCCGACGCGCTCGGCATGGCGCCGGAGGACGCGCGCGCAAACCGAATGAAACGTGCCGATCCACAGATCTTCGGCCGCCGGCCCGACCAGCCCCGCGACCCGGTCGCGCATTTCGCGCGATGCCCGGTTGGTGAAGGTCACCGCCAGGATCTGTCCCGGCCAGGCGCGGCGCGTGACCAGAATATGCGCCAGCCTGGTGGTCAGCACCCGCGTCTTGCCGGTGCCGGCGCCGGCCAGCACCAGAACCGGCCCGTCCAGCGCCTCGACCGCGCCACGCTGCGCTTCGTTCAGCCCGCGCAGATAGGGCGGCTCGGCGGCGGGGGCCGGCGGAGGCCGGTCATCGGCGGCGGGATCGGATG
>JAZFSB010000234.1:0-3871 GCA_036445935.1 Alphaproteobacteria bacterium
ATATTCAGATCCGCACTCATGACACCCCCCATATCGTTGAGCCCGGTTTTCTTGTTTCCCGTGATGCTGGTGGATTTCCGCGCGATATACAATAGCGGCGAAATTGCCCTAATCTTCGCCAATGGAAAATTTGCAGCTCAGCTTCGCCTCGGGGCGCTATGACCGCTTCGAGGCGCTGCATAATGGCGCGGTGACGATCGACGGGATCGCGCTGGATCATATCGAGCTGTGGCCGCCGCGCGTCATTTTCGACCGCATGGCGGGCGAGTTGGAATTCGACGTCGCCGAATTTTCATGCTCGGAATATATCTGCCTGATCGACCAGGGCGCGTGTCCGTTCGTGGCCCTGCCGGTGTTTCCGTCGCGCGTCTTCCGTCACGGCTTCATCTGCGTCAACCGCAATGGCGGCATCGAGCAGCCGGGCGATCTGGCGGCCAAGCGCATCGGCGTGCCGCTTTATACCCAGACGGCGGCGATCTGGGCGCGCGGGCTGCTTGAAAACGACCATGGCGTCGATCTTTCGACGATCGACTGGGTGCAGGGCGCGGTGATGAAGGCAGGCGCGCATGGCAGCCCGTTCGCGTCCCCCATGCGGCGCCCGCCTACGCGGCTTGAAATCAATGACGGAGACCGGTCGCTGGCCGAGCTGCTGGTCGAGGGCGAGATCGATGCCATTCTGGGCACGTTCGTGGACGACGCGGTGCGCGCCAATCCGGAACTGGTGCGGCTGTTCCCCGACTACCGCACGGTGGAGCGTGACTATTTCCAGAGCACCGGCATTTTCCCGATGATGCATCTGGTGGTCATCCGCGACAATGTTTACGAGGCCAACCCGTGGATCGCCGAACGCCTGTTCGACGCCTTCGAGGCCGCCCGGGACTGGGCGCGGGCCGAACTTCGCGCGTCCAACGCACAGCGCTACATGCTGCCCTGGCTGCTCGACGATCTGGACGAAATCGACGCGGTGTTCGGCGGCGACGCGTGGGAGTACGGGCTGGAACCCAACCGCGCGGCAATGGAAACGCTGGTCCGCTACATGCACCAGCAAGGCTTCATCGAAGACGAAATCCCGGTCGACGATCTGTTCGTGGGCGTCGGGGGTTAGAGCGGGCTCTCCTGACTGTGCGGCCTTCGAGACGGCCCTTCGGGCCTCCTCAGGCTGAGGAGCCCGCGTTAGCGGGCGTCTCGAAGCACGCACGATGGACCCCCCCCTAATCGATCGGCACCGGGGCACGGGCGAAGGCCGGGTCGCCGGCGGCTTCGGCGCGGGCCAGCTTGCGCTGGTAGTAGCGCCACTGCACGCGCCCGCTGGCGATGGCGGGGTCCAGCGCCGCGCCGCTCTCCATCTTCTCCACCAGCTCGTCCTCTTCGGGGCAGGAATAATCCAGCCCGGATGAGGCGACGCACAGCGCCTCGCGGCACATTTTTTCCAGCGCGATGCCGACCAGAACCGGGTCGGCGATATCGGGGCCGCAGGTGACGATGCCGTGGTTGCGCAGCAGCACGGCATAGTGCGCGCCCATGGCATCGACCATTGAGGATGCGGCATCGACGGTGGCGATCAGGTCGGCGCTGCCTTCCCAGCGCGGCGGGCGCACCGGCTGGGTGGTGGCGCGCGGCACCACGGTCCTGAGCGGCTCATCGCAGGCCGAATAGACCGAGGCGTAAAACGGGTGGGTATGGGCGGTGGCCTTTATATCGGGCCGGGCGCGCAGAATCTCGCCATGGATCGGCCATTCGCCGTGGCGACGCCCGTCGCCGGCCAGCTTGCGTCCGTCGAAATCGAGCAGCACGAAATCGCGCGCATCATAGACCTCGCCCAGGGAAATGCCGGCCCGTTTCATCCAGAAGCCGCGCCCTTCGGGGTCGCGCATCGCCATGTGGCCAACCACCCGGTCGCCATGCCCTTCCAGCTCGAATACCCTGCAGGCGCGCGCCATCTGGTCGAGATCGGCCCGTAACTCCGCCGTCATATCCCGGTTCAACCCGCCATCCGCCATTTTTGCTAATCCCCTTTTTTTCATCCGGCCTTTGGCGCATGATCCCCCCAAATCGGGCCGACCGAAAGAGGAGACTGAACGCATGGCCATCGAGATCATCAATGTAGGCGAGGTTGCGCATACCGAAAAGAAGCGCACCGTGGTGATGAACACCCGCAAGCTGCATGCCTGGGTGCATTACTACCCTAATCCCGGCGACCATGACGACCTGCACTGCCACAACGAGGACCAGACCTTCATCTGCTTCGAAGGGCAGTGCACCATGAGCTTCCCGGACGGCGGCAAGGCGGTGCTCGATCCCGGCATGGCGGCGCTGATCAACGGCGGCAGCTTCTATCAGCTGGAAAATACCGGCGACGGGCCGATGGTCCTGATGGGCAACCGGTCGGGCAATCAGGACAACATCAAACACATAAATTACGAGACCCGAAAGGATTTGCGCGCCGAGGGCCCGATCCGCGTCCAGAGCAGGACCGACCAGGACTGAGCCGGCCCACCGGCAAACGAACAGGAACAATGACGAAAATCGATATTACCGACCACCAGGTCGAGACCTTTCAGCGCGACGGCGTGGTGGCGCTCCGCGGTGTCTTTTCTCAAGACTGGATCGAGCTGCTGCGCAAAGGCGTCAGCGAAGCCATGGCTAGCCCCAGCAAGGTCGCCAAGAACTATGCCGAGCCCGGCAAGGGCAAGTTCTTTACCGATCATTTCATGTACCGGCGGATCGAGCCGTTCCGCGAATTCCTGTTCAACTCACCGGCGGCGCCAATCACCGCCCGGCTGATGGGGGCGACCCATGTCAACCTGGCCGACGAGCATTTGCTGGTGAAGGAGCCGGGCACCGAGAACCCAACCTACTGGCACCAGGACTTCCCGTATTTCGAGATGGCGGGAAATCAGTTCAGTTCGCTCTGGATCCCGCTCGACCCCGCCACCGAGGAAAACGGCACGCTGAAATTCGTCAAGGGCTCGCAACGCTGGGGCAAGATGTATCGCCCGATCCGCATCGGGCTCGGCGATATCGTCGAGGAGGCGGACGAGCTCGACGGACCAGCGCCCGACATCGACGCCGAGCCGGAAAAATACGATATCGAAACGATCGAGCTTGACCCCGGCGACTGCGTCGCCTTCCACGCCGCCATCCTGCACGCCGCGACCCCCAACCTGTCGGCGACGATGCGCCGGCGCGCGCTGGCGGTCCGCTTCGCGGGAGACGACATCACCTGGCAGCCGCGCGCCTATATCCCGTCCGTCCCCGACACGCCCGACCTGGTCGAAGGCGGGCCGATCGACAGCGAGATCTACCCGCGCATCTGGACGGCCGCGCAATAATCAAGATCGAGGTACTTTTCGGGCGTGCCCAGGGTCACCGGCGGTCTTCCGTATTTAGCCCTGAGCGCAAGCACGGCGCGGAAACCCTCGATATTGATCGGCAGGCCGGGCTTTAGCAGCCCCGCTGGCCCCTGCAACGCTGCCGCTGCGGCACGGGCGGCGGCTTCCCCCATGTGCGGCAGATGGCGCATCAGCAGATCGGGCAGGGCTGCCGCGTTGGCGGGGTCGAGTATCCAGCCGGTAGCGGCGACGGTAGCGCGGATAAAGGCTTTCACGGTGTCGGCGTTTTGCGCCGTCCAGCCGCGCCGCGCCGCATACACTCCGCCCTGATAGCAGGCCCACGGGTCTGGATCGGACCGCAACTCGGCGCAGCCCGCCTCACCCGCGATGGCGGCGAATGCCTCACTCAGCAGGGCGGCGGCGCAGTCACCGCTCTCGATCGCCCGCCAGCGCGCGGGCGGCGCGCCGACCGGCACCAGCTTATAATCGGCATTTTCCAGCCCGTTATCGGCCAGCATCCGGCGCAGCAGGAAGGAGAA
>JAZFSB010000235.1:0-2854 GCA_036445935.1 Alphaproteobacteria bacterium
CCGACCGGCTGGAGCCGGGGGAACGCTGCGCCTCGACCTCGAACCGGAATTTCGAGGGGCGGCAAGGCTTTGGCGGCCGCACCCATCTGGTCAGCCCGGCCATGGCCGCCGCCGCGGCGGTGACCGGCGCGCTGACCGACGTGCGCGACCTGACGGTTTGAGGGGAGACTGAAAAATGAAAAAATTCAACACCCTGACCGCGGTCGCCGCCCCGCTCGATATCATCAACTGCGATACCGACAAGATCATCCCGGCGCGGTTTCTCAAGACCATCAAGAAGACCGGGCTCGGCAAGAACCTGTTCAACGACATGCGCTACAAGTCGGACGGTTCGGAGAACCCGGACTTCGTGCTCAACAAGCCGGCCTACCGCAAGGCGCAGATCCTGGTGGCGGCCGATAATTTCGGCTGCGGCTCGTCGCGCGAACACGCCCCCTGGGCGCTCGATGATTTCGGCATCCGCTGCGTGATTTCGACCGGGTTCGCCGACATCTTCTATTCCAACAGCTCCAAGAACGGCATCCTGCTGATCAAGGTCAGCCCGGGCGAGCTAAAGAAGCTGATGGACGACGCCCAGCGCGGCGCCAACGCGACCATGACGGTCGATCTGGAAGCCCAGGAAATCACCGGTCCCGATGGCGGTAAGATCAAGTTCGATCTCGATCCGTTCAAGAAGCACTGCCTGCTGAACGGGCTCGACGATATCGGACTGACCATGAAGAAGTCGAAGAACATCGACGATTACGAAGGCAAGCAGAAGGCCGGCCAGCCCTGGCTCTACGGATAGCTGTAAAAATGCGTTAAGCTATTCCGGGTTCGCGCGGGAGCGAACGGGAGAGGGACGTGGACGCAGCGAACGACGCAGCGAAAGCTGGCGTGCCCACCGAAATACCTGGTGATATTGCCGCCGACCCGCTATGGCAGGCGATCTCGGAATACGCCTTCGACCGTGGCGGTACCGTTTACAAATTCGTTGACCGGCTGGCCCGGGAGCAGGGCTGGCCGCGCCTTTATGCAGAGGCCGCCATTGGCGAGTATCGCCGGTTCTGCTACCTCGCCGGCAAGGCCGATCATGTCGTGGTGCCGTCGGATGCGGTCGATCAGGTCTGGCATCTGCATCTGCTCTATTCAGAGGATTACTGGGACGTGTTTTGCGCCGACGTGCTGGGCCGCAAGTTTCACCACGCGCCGTCGCGCGGCGGCGCCACCGAAACGCTCGAAATGCGCCAGCTTTATGCTAAGACGCTCAGCGCCTATGCCGAAATATTCACCACCCCGCCGCCACCCGCGTTTTGGCCGGAGACCTCGGAGCGTTTCATGTATTCGGGGCGCTACCGCCGGGTCGATATGTGGAACTACGTGACCATCCCCCGGCTCGACAAGCCCAAGCGCATCGGGCTGATGATCTGCGCCATAGGCTTGATTATCGCCATCATTACCTTCTAACCTGAACCGCGAAAAGCAGGAGACATCCCATGACTGCTATGCTGCTGAACCTCAACACCGCCGCGATCGTGCTGTTTGGCGGCGCAATTGCCGCCATTGCGTTCAACTGGCTGGTATTGACCGATGACCGCCAAAAGTTCCAGGTCTACGTCGGCACCGGCACCATGTGGGCCTGGATGGCGTATTCCGGCGGGTTTTATTTCGGCGACGCCTATGGTTTCGACGGCGGCGGCTTCGATGGCGGCGATTTCGGCGGTGGCTTCGATGGTGGCGGCGCCGGTGATGGTGGCGGTTGCGGCGGTTGCGGTGGCGGCGTTTAGCTCGCCGGACTCCCCACCCCGGCGCGGCTGTGTTAGAGCTTCGCCCGCTTTACGTTTCACACCGAGGAATTCACCCACATGGCTGCCAACAAGAAGCTTCTGATGCTGCCCGGCGACGGCATTGGCCCTGAGGTGATGGGCGAAGTGCGCCGTGTCATTGATTGGATGGACAAGCGCCGCCATGTCAGCTTCGACCTGTCCGAGGATTTGATCGGCGGGTGCAGCATTGATGCGCATGGGTTGCCGTTGCGCGACGAGACGGTGGCGGATGCCGCTAGCGCCGACGCGGTGCTGCTGGGCGCCGTCGGTGGGCCCAAATGGGACAATGTTTCCTTTGATATCCGGCCGGAGGCAGGGTTGTTGCGCATCCGGAAAGATCTTGGCCTGTTCGCCAATCTGCGCCCGGCCATCGTGTTCGACGCGCTGGCCGATGCGTCCAGCCTGAAACGCGAGATCGTTGTCGGGCTCGATATTCTGATCGTGCGCGAACTGACCGGCGGCATCTATTTCGGTGAGCCGCGCGGCGTCGAGGACCTGCCCGGCGGCGGGCGCAGGGGCTGGAACACGCTGGTCTACACCACGCCGGAGATTGAGCGCATCGTCCGCGTTGCCTTCGAACTGGCCCAGAAGCGCGGCAAGCGGCTGTGCTCGGTCGACAAGGCCAACGTGCTGGAAAGCACCAAGATGTGGCGCGAGGAAGCCGAGCGCATCGCGCCGGACTATGCCGATGTCGAGCTTAGCCACATGCTGGTCGATAACGCGGCGATGCAGCTTGTGCGCGACCCGAAACAGTTCGACGTCATGGTCAGCACCAACATGTTTGGCGATATCCTGTCGGATGCGGCCTCAATGGCGACCGGCTCTCTCGGCATGCTGCCGTCGGCTTCGCTCGGCGCGCCCGATAGTTCGGGCCGGCGCAACGCGCTCTATGAGCCGGTGCACGGCACGGCCCCCGACATCGCCGGCCAGGGCAAGGCCAATCCGCTGGCCATGCTGCTCAGCTACGCCATGATGCTGCGCTATTCCTTCGACATGCAGGAAGACGCCGATATGGTCGAGGGCGCGGTTGAGGCGGTGCTGGATGCTGG
>JAZFSB010000236.1:0-3882 GCA_036445935.1 Alphaproteobacteria bacterium
AACGAAAACCCGCCGCCGGCGCCACCACCGGAAATTGCGTTGATTTTCTTGCCCTTGTAGAAGTCGGCAACCGGGTCGGCCTGTGCCGGAGCGGTAATAAATAGGGCCGCGCCAGCTATTGCCAGGGCACCCGGAATATATCTGTTGAGCGAAATCATTTACGTCTCCCTGTTACAGTTCAGTGCCGCGCTCTCTTGGGCGGCGCCTGGCGTCAGTCTAGAGCCTGATTCCCCTACTGGGCAATGATTCTAGGGGAGGGGGGACATTTGGGCTTCGGACTGATAGGTTCCGGCCCCGACCTTCCGAACCTCCAACTTCGCGGACCGCAATCCGGATGAAAAAGACGGTTTCCCTGTTTCTCGTCATCGCCGCGCTGGCCGCGACCATCGCGACCTACAGCCGCTATGAAAGTTTTTCGCCCTGCATCTGGATCGAGCAGGATCAGGCGCGCGCGACCGGCCTGCCGACGCTGGTGACGCGCGGGCGTCTTCATGCCGAATTCCTGCTGCGCGGGATCCGCGAGCCCAACACGATGGACTGCCTGTTGAGCTGGTGGGATTTTCGTCTCGAAGGGGCTACCCAGGGGACCTGACAAATCGTTTTCCGCTGATGCGCATCAAGGCGCGGGCGGGGTGATTGTCGCGGCCGAGGCGTAGGTGCCGGGCCAGGCAAGTGCATGGTCCTGGGCACGGGCGGCGTGGCGCACGAAATAGGGGTCGAACAGATAGCCCCGCCCCATCATGCAGATATCGGCGCGGCCATCGGCGATAATGGCGTTCATATCGGCCGACGACTGCACGTTGCCGACCGTCATGGTCGGGATGCCGGTCTCGCGCCGAATGCGCTCGCTGAACGGCGTTTGGCCAAGCCCATCCTTGGGCGGGCGGCCGTGATCGACAACGATGCCGGTCGAGACGTCGAGAATGTCGAGCCCGTCCTGCTTCAGCATCCGCGCGATCTCGACGGCGTCCTCGATGGTGGTGCCGCCCTCGACCCAGTCGACCGCCGAAATGCGGGCCGCGATGGGCTTGTCTTCCGGCCACACCGCGCGCACCGCGGCGAGCACGGCACGCGGCAGGCGCATGCGGCCTTCCAGCGACCCGCCCCAGCCATCATTGCGCCGGTTGGTCAGTGGCGAGATGAAGCTCGACAGCAGATAGCCGTGCGCGAAATGCAGCTCTATGAGATCGAATTCGGCGGCGCGCGCGCGTTTTGCGGCATGCACATAGCTGTCGATCAGGCCCGCGATGTCGGCTTCGGTCATGGCACGCGGCATGAGGTGCTGTTCGGAATAGGGGATCGCCGACGGCGCGAGTTGTTCCCAACCACCGGCGCCCTGCTGGCCCCGATCGGTGGTTCGCAGCCAGCGGACGCCGGTATCCGCCTTGCGCCCGGCATGGCCAAGCTGCAACCCGATGCGCGCGTCCGATCCCTGATGCACGAAATCGACCACGCGCTTCCATGGCGCGATATGGCTGTCACGCCAGATGCCGGCGTCGTTGAGCGAAATCCGGCCTTCCGGGGAAACCGCCGTCATCTCGGCCATGACCAGCCCCGCGCCGCCTACCGCCCGGCTGCCGAGATGGACCAGGTGGAAATCGTTCACATGGCCATCATCGGCGGAATACATGCACATCGGCGACAGCCCGATGCGGTTGGGCAGGGTCACCCCGCGCAGCGCGAGCGGCGTGAACATGGGCGGCGTGGCGGCGTCTTGCCTCTGTTCCATTGGGATCCTTCCGGCGAGGTTCGTCCCAGCCTAAGCCGCGCGGTCTGTCTCCGGCAAGCCGGCGTCCCTTGCGCCCGGCCGGGGCCGTGGCTACAACGGGGGCAGCACAAACAGGGGGACATGACATGCTTTTTGAAGTGCGCACCTACCGGCTGAAGCCGGGAGCGCTAAATGAAGTGATCAAGCGGTTCGGCGAAGCATACGAGCATCGCAAGAAATATTCCGAGCTTGCGGCCTTCTTCTTTACCGAGATCGGCCCGCTAAACGAGATCACCCATATCTGGCCCTATGAAAGCCTGGCGCACCGCGCCGAGGTGCGCATCCAGGCCGCTGAAAATCCCAACTGGCCACCCGACATCGGCGAATTCCAGTACCAGATGCAGTCGGAGATCTTCGTGCCGTTTCCGTTCACGCCGGAATTCAAGCCCGGCAAGTGGGGGCCCGTGTTCGAATGGCGCAGCTATTCGATGACGCCCGGCGCGATGGGCGGCACCATCAACCGCTGGGGCACGGCGATCGACAAGCGCACCGAACTGTCGCCGGTGCTGATGGCGATGCATACCGATCTCGGACCGCTTAACAAGTTCGTCCATATCTGGCCGTATGAGAGCCTGGAACACCGTCGCGAAGTGCGCGGCAAGGCGCAGGCCGAAAAGATCTGGCCACCGCCGGGTGGCGCGGGTTCGCTGGTAACCCAGGACAACAAGATCGTGTTCGCGGCGCCGTTCTCGCCGATCCAGTAGGGAATTGCCGTCAGGCGGCGTTGCCTGTTTTCGGCAGCGGCGTAACGCCGGTGTCCGCGCCGGGCGCGTCGTCATGGCTTTGGGTCATCGCGACAAGCTCGGCGAGCGAGCGGCTTTCCAGCACGCGGTCACGCGCCGCATCGGCCTCATCCAGCAGTTTCCGGACCGAGGGGGTCACGTGGACATAACTTGCCGTGGACGCGGCCCCCTCGCCCTCGGCGCGGACCGCCGATATGACGTCGCCGAGCAAAATGGCGTCAGGTACGCGCGCCGGCAACCAGCGCGCCGGCACATCAATGGTGGCGGTGATAAAACCCTTGCGCGCCAGCAGATCTGTCAGCCGATCCACGGTTCGGCTCGAACAGCGCAGCCGGGCGGCAAGATCTTCGTCGCTCGGCGCCGCCGTGCTTCCCGCGAAAGCCGCCCCGATTTCGACCAGGACCGCCAACGCCAACCGTTCGGCCATGCGCGGACTCAGCGCCGCCGTGCGCTGGGCGAGGATCAGATCCTCCGGATGCTGATGATAGAGGGCGACACTTGAGCCGATCAGAAGGACCAGCCAAGCGACATACAGCCATAGCATGAACAGGATCAGCGCCGCGAAGCCGGAATAGATCGCCGCGTATTGCGCCGACGACACGATGAACGATGCGAACACCCAGCTTGCCAGTCCCCAGAGCAGCGCGCCGACCAGCGCGCCGGTAAAGGCCGACAGCACTCGCACGCGGGTGTTCGGCATGAAGACATAGATGAAGGTGAAGGCGCCGACCACCAAGGTGGCGGGCACGAACTGGCCGACCGTATCGATCAATACCCCGATCGGCGCGACCGCCGACAGGGTGGTGACGATCTTGCTGTTCATCAGCGAGGCGGATATGCCGACCGCAGAGAACACCAGCAGCGGGCCAATGACGATCACCGACAGATAGCCGGAAAAGCGCTGCGCGAACGGGCGCGTCTGCGGCACGTCCCAGATATGGTTGAAGGCGCGCTCGATCTTCTGCATCAGCGAAACGACGGTATAGAGCAGCAGGGCGAGCCCGACCGACCCCAGCACGCCGACCTTCACGTTCTCGACGAATTCGACGATGCGGATGCCGACCTCGACGCCACGCTCTCCAAGCGGCAGCAGTACCCGCATCATCGCGGTCTCAAGCTCTTCGTGAACGCCGAATCCCTTGAGCACCGAGAAGCTGATCGCCAGCAGCGGCACCATCGACAGCATGGTGGTGTAGACCAGGCTCATGGCACGCAGCGACAGATCGCCCTGGCGAACATCGCGCAGCACTGCCCAGAAAGTTCGAAGCATCCGAAGGCCAAGCGCGTGCCACGTGGGCAGCGCGGCGAGATCAGGTTGCCAGATCGCCACCCGAACCGTTTCCGGTAATCGTTGCAGATCGCTCAGCGGCA
>JAZFSB010000237.1:0-6498 GCA_036445935.1 Alphaproteobacteria bacterium
AGCCAGCCCCGCCAGTGAAACCCATCAGGCCGATGTGCTGATCGTCGGCGGCGGCATGGTGGGAATGTCGCTGGCCGCGGCGCTTGGCGGGGCCGGGGCTCGGGTCGCGGTAATCGAGCCGACGCCGCCCGAGCAACTCCTCGCCGAGGCGTTCGACGGCCGCACCTCGGCCATCGCCGCCGGCTCACGCGCGGTGCTGGACAGCGCGGGGGCATGGTCCGGCATGGCCGAAGACGCGCAGCCGATCCTCGATATACGGGTGACCGACGGCGCCTCGCCGCTGTTCCTGCATTACGACCACCGCGAAGTCGGCGGCGAGCCAATGGGCCATATCCTGGAGAACCGGGTGATCCGCCGCGCCCTGCTGGACCGCCTGGCGGCGCTGCCGACGGTTACGTTGCTGGCGGGCCGCCGCGCCATCGCGCTCGACCGGGACGGCGCGCGCGCGACCGCCACGCTGGATGACGGGGCCTGCGTCGTGGCCGCGCTCGCGGTGGCGACGGATGGGCGGGGGTCGCCGACGCGCTCAGCCGCCGGCATCGGCGTTACCGAATGGCGCTATCCCCAGGTCGGCATCGTCTGCACCGTTACCCACGAGCGCGACCATCGCGGCATCGCGCAAGAACATTTCCTGCCCGCCGGGCCATTCGCCATCCTGCCGATGACGGGCCGCCGATCCTCGATCGTCTGGACCGAACGCACCGACCTCGCCCCCGCGCTGCTGGCGCTCGACGACGACGCATTTCTTGAAGAGCTGAGGCTGCGTTTCGGCGACTATCTCGGCGCGCTCGGCGTGGAGGGCCCGCGCTTTTCCTATCCGCTGGGGCTGCTGCACGCCGATCGCTATGTCGCGGGCCGGCTGGTGCTTGCCGGCGATGCGGCGCACGCCATGCACCCGATCGCCGGACAGGGGTTCAATCTTGGGCTGCGCGACGTGGCCGCCCTGGCCGAGGTGGTGATCGACGCCCTGCGGCTCGGGCTCGATCCCGGCGCGTCGACGGTGCTGGCACGCTACGAAAGCTGGCGTCGGTTTGATAATACGTTGATGCTGGCCGCCACCGACGGGCTCAACCGATTGTTCTCGAACGACGCGGCGCCGCTCAGGCTGGCGCGCGACGCGGGGCTAGCCGCGGTCGATCGGCTGGCGCCGCTCAAGCGGCTGTTCATGCGCCACGCCATGGGTCAGCTCGGCGACCTGCCCCGCATGATGCGCGGCGAGCCGGTTTAAGGCGTGTCAGCTTACCGGCAGCGTTTCGGCTTCGGGGCGGTACCAGGCGGCGGTCTCGGTGGCGTGGATGCGTTCCATCAGCGCCCGGTGATCGGGCGCGCGCGCCAGTGCTGCCTTTTGCTGGGCGGCCATCTGGGCCAGGAACCGGTCGAAATCCTCATCTGAAATTCCGGCTTCCAGCGCCAGGGACGCATCGTCGAAGAAGCCCTTGCCGAACAGCACGTAGAGGTAGCTCCATTCGGTGAACAGCGGATTGCGCACATCGACGTCAAGCGGTCCCGGCAGCTTGTGACGCCATAGCTCGAGGCGCTCGGCCACCCGGTCGGGCACCACGGCGTCGCTCCGCGCGGCTTCCCAGAAAGCACCCGGCCGGTTGGAGACCGCGTAATGCATGGCGATGAAGTCGCGGATGTCTTCGTACATTTCCGTGGTCAGCGCGTTGTAGCGATTGACCAGCGCCGGATCGCAGCCCTGGTCGGGCAGATGTTCGATGAAGCGCCGGATGGCGACCTGGATCAGATGGATGGAGGTCGATTCCAGCGGCTCGACGAAGCCCGCCGACAGACCGACGGCAAGGCAGTTATTGACCCAGCCGCGTTTCAGCCGGCCGATCTGCATCGGGATCACGCGCGGCTCGGCGTCTTGTGCGTCGGGCCCCAGGTATTCCTTGAATTCGGCGATCGCGGCCTCGTCGTCGCGGAACGCGCTGGAAAACACATAGCCGGTGCCACGCCTTGAATGCAACGGCACGTTCCATGACCAGCCGGCGTCGAGCGCGGTCGAGGTGGTGAAGCTTTCCAGCGGTGTGTCGGGGCGGTGCGGAAGCTGCACCGCCAGCGCCCGGTCGCACAGCAGGTGGTCGCCATAGGGAATAAACGGCTCGCCCATCGCCTGGCGCAGGATCAGCCCGTTGAAGCCGGAACAGTCGATGATGAACTGCACCGGGTGCGCGCCACGGCCTTCCAGTTCCAGCTCGGTGACGAAACCGCGTTCGTCGCGCCGTACCTCGGTAACGTCGTCGCTGACATGCTCGACGCCCAGCGAGGTACAGTATTCCTTGAGATACGCGCCCAGCCGGGCGGCATCCAGATGGTAGCTGTAATTCGACAGCCCCTCATAGGGTCCGTCTTCCAGAACGCGCGGCGCGCGCGCGTGGTCCATCAATGCCGGCAGCAGGCTCATGCAATGCGCGAATGGCGGCAGGTCCCCGCCGGCGGCTACGCGCTTATGATAGTGATAGGCCGGCAGGATGCCGAAGATCGGCTCTGGCGCGTCGAACGGGTGATAGTAATCGCTGGGCGTGCCATCCGGCTTCACGTCCCAGCCGCGAAACCGCACCGCGCCCTTGAAGGTTGCGTCGCAGAATTTCAGCATGTCCAGCTCGTCGAGGCGAAGCAGGCCGAAGGTGAAATAGCTCGAAACCGTAGTTGCCTCGCCCACGCCGACGATCGGCACGCGGGGCGATTCGATCAGGGTGATCCGGGTATCCGGCCCGTCATTGCGGCGGTTGAGAGATGCCGCCAGCAGGCTCGCCGCCAGCCAGCCCGCGCTGCCGCCGCCGACGATGGTGAAATGCGTAATGCGTTCATTCATGGGTCGCGACTCAAGCCCTTCGCCGCAAGCTCGGCAAGATAGGCGTCCCAGCGGTTCTCCATCCCGGCGCCGAGCTCATACAGATAGGCCCACGAATAAATACCGGTTTCGTGCAAATCGTCGAACATGATGCTGATGGCGTAATTGCCGACCGCCTCTACCTTCATGATGCCGACATGGCGCCTGCCGGCAACGGTCTGTTTCTGGTCCGCCGCGTGTCCCTGTACTTCCGCCGACGGGCTTTCGACGCGCAGCAGCTCGGCCGGGAAGCTGAAACTTCTGTCGTCGTCGAACTCGATATCGAGAATCTTTTCCGCCTTTCGCAGGCGGATCGTGGTTGGCCGCGCCCCCGGCCCGTGCGCGCCGGGCGCCGAGTCCGTGGCGTTCATGGGGTGTCGTCAAGCTGCCGGGCCTCATCGGCCAGCATGATCGGGATGCCATCGCGGATCGGAAAGGCCAGCTGCGCCTTTTCGCTGATCAGCTCCTGCGCCTCCTCGTCATAGGTCAGCGGCCCCTTGGTGACCGGACAGACGAGGATCTCCAGCAGTTTGGGATCGACGGGTTTTCGGCTCTGGCTCATGGCGGTTTTTCCCTGGCCCTCAGTGGCTTGCGCCGCTTGCGCCGCCGGTTTCGATCAGCGCCATTTCGAGTAGCGTTATGATCAGCTGCGCGCGCTCGGTGGTGTCGGGGGCTTCCAGCAGCGCCTGCCGTTCATTGGCATTGAACGGGCAACTCATCGCCAGCGACGTGACGAGCTGTGCATCCGGCGCCGCCTCGATCGCCTCCCAGTTGGCCTCGATCCCCTGGTGCTCGAAAAAGCGCCGGATCACTGTCAGCAGGCGCGCGCGGTCGATGCCCGGCGCCGCCTCGTCGGCCAAATCGCCGCGATAGCGGTGATAGTCGGCCAGCACCCGGCGGTAGCCGTCTTGGCTCGCCATTTCTTCCACGATATCGAACCGGCAGAGGCCGGTCAGGTTGAGCTGATAAAGCCCGTCCACGGTTTCGACGAAGCTGGTGATCCGCCCGGCACAGCCGGTGGCGTAGATTTCCGGCTGATCGCCGCCGCCTTCGACCGTGGTCACGCCGCGATTGTCGCCCGGATCCGGCACCCGGGGCTGCACCATGCCGATGACGTGGTATTCCTCGGCCAGCGCGGCCCGGGTCAGGGCGAGATAGCGCGGCTCGAAGATATTGAGCGGCAGATGCCCGCCCGGCAGGATCAGCACGCCGGTCAGCGGGAAAACCGGGATCACCCGGGGCAGGTTCTCGAAGCCGGGATCGAGCGCGCCGCGGGTCATGAAAACAGGATGGTCGACAGTTTTCGCCGTCCGCCCACGGTTAACTCATCGGTTGGGCCCAGCGCCTCGAACAGCTCAAGCAGCTGCTTGCGCGCGCCGTCATCGTTCCAGCCCCGATCACGGCGCACGATCTCAAGCAGCTCGTCGATGGCTTCTTCGCGCGTGCCATCGGCATAGAGTGCCAGCGCCAGGTCGAAGCGCGCCTGGTGATCGGCCGGGTTGGCTTCCACGCGCCCGCGCAGCTCGTCGGCCGCGCCGGACTGCTTGGCCGCCTTGGCGGCGACCTCAAGCGCGGTCAATACCGGGGCGATGTCCTTGTCCGCCTTCTGTGCGTCGTCGAGCCCGTCGAGCACCGCGCGCGCGGCCTCGGTGTCGCCGGCCTCGATGTGACACCGGGCCAGCCCCGCGCGCGCCGGCAGATTATCCGGCTCGGTCTGGACGATCTGGCCGTAGAGCGCGCCGGCATGATCGAAATTACCCTGCTCGGCCAACGCCTTGGCCTGTTCCATAGCTTCGTCGATTGGCGATTTGGCGCTGCCGCCGGCGGTTTCGGCCAGTTTCTGGACGAATTCCTTGATCTGGCTTTCCGGCACCGCGCCCTGAAACGCATCGACCGGCCGTCCCTGATAGAAGGCATAGACGGTCGGCACCGACTGGACGCGAAGCTGCTGGGCGATCTGCTGGTTCTGGTCGATATCGACCTTGACCAGCTTGACCGCGCCGCCGGCCGCCAGCACCACCTTTTCCAGCATCGGGGTGAGCTGCTTGCAGGGGCCGCACCAGGTGGCCCAGAAATCGACGATGATCGGGGTTTCCTGCGAGGCCTCGATGACGTCCTGCACGAAGTTGGCGGCGGTCGTGTCCTTGATCAGCTCGGCGGAGTTCGGCCCGGGCGCTGCGTTGACGTCGATAATCGGCTCCATCGGTGTTTACGCTCTTTCTGTTTTTCGCTCTGGTGTTACTTGTCCCGGCGGCCGGCCGCTCTTGGCGGGGCCGCCGAGCCTGCCCCTTAAATGGCTGTTTTACCGCCCGCTGGCAAGGTTTTCGCGCAGTGCCGGTTCAACCAGGTGGCCGGGTCGCGGGGCCGAGATCGGTAATTCGCGGCTGGTGCCCGGTATCGCCCAGGAACCGCATCAGATCGTCCGGGGTCAGGGATGTGGTCATGGTATTGATCAGCGGATGGTAATTGACCAGCGGCGCCGCCATCATCTCGGCATCCAGCACCACGCTTACAGCCGCCGCGCCCTGGTCGTTGATGGTGGCGAACGGCGTGACCGAGCCGGGCGTGACGCCAAGCGCCGCCATCAGCCGTTCGGGACTGCCGAAGGACAACCGGCCCGCGCCGATGATCGCGGCCAGCGCCTTCATGTCGATCCGGCGGTCTTCCAGACAGACCACCAGGAACTGGGCCCCCTTCTTGTCGCGCAGGAACAGGCTTTTGCAATGGGCGCCGGGCAAATTTCCGCGCAGCGCGCCGGCTTCCTCGACGGTAAAGACGGCGGCGTGATGGTGGGTGGTGACGTCAAGCCCAAGCGCCGTCAGCCGCGCAAACAGCTCGTCAGGCGTCGCGGGGGTGGAAACGGGGGCGTTGTCCGATGTCATGGCAAGGCGACGATGTTCCCGCTGGCAGGCACCTAAGTCAATGCCCAGCCAAGGCTTGCATTGCGCGGCAGGGTGACTATTATCGCGCCTCTTTCCGCGCCCCGGCATCCGCTTCGGGCGTTGAAGCACGCGGGCGTAGCTCAGGGGTAGAGCGCAACCTTGCCAAGGTTGAAGTCGTGAGTTCGAATCTCATCGCCCGCTCCAACTTTTTGGCTGTTTTCCTGGGTTCCTAGAGCTTGATTCTGGACCAGCCAACACAAAAAACAACGTGAAAACACACTAAAATTGTGTTGCGCCTGACTTGGCAAGGTGCCCACAGCATAGCTGTGGCGGTAGCGCTCTACCCCTGAGCTACGCCCGACCCAAAAATAACGGTTCGATGACGCTTATACCGACTGCGTAGTTAGCTGATGGTGGGGCACTTATTTTGAGCTTATCAAATATGACCTTTACGACGTGGCTGGTATTGCCTGACAATGTGAGCGTCAGGCCGACCGTGTCATCACATGGTGTGAGGCACGTAATTAAAGGCTTCTTTTAAAGGAAAAATCTATGCCGACTGGTACTGTAAAATGGTTCAACCCAACCAAGGGTTTCGGATTCATCGAGCCGGAAGACGGATCAAATGACGCCTTCGTTCACATTTCGGTAGTCGAACTCGCCGGATTGAGTTCGCTGAATGAAGGGCAAAAGGTCTCCTATGAGCTTGAGCCCGGAAAGAACGGCAAAACTGCCGCCGTGAACCTCTCCATCATCGACTAATCACGTAAGGCACGG
>JAZFSB010000238.1:0-7579 GCA_036445935.1 Alphaproteobacteria bacterium
ACGTTATCCCGCACCTGAAGAACCGGAACGGCGGTCATATCATCAATCTTTATGGCGGCGGCGGGACCAAGCCACCCGGCGCCCTGACCTACATGGTGACAAAGAATGGAATCAGAACCTTTACGCGTTTCGTTGCCGAGGAGGTCAGAGATTCGAATATATGCGTTGTATCGTTTTCACCCCGTGTCCCGATAGCAACCGAGACGGCCCCCGAGACCGCCAAGGATACGTTGCCGGGACCAGAAATACTCGGGGACGCATTTGTGCTGGCCGCTCAGTTGTCCCTGGATTCGAGTGGACAGTGCCTGGCATACGAAGAAGGAAAACTCGTCAAAGAAGAACCTATGGAGGGATGACGGACGTCGGCGTCAGGAGGTGTCAGATGACGAAGCCAAAGCGATACAAACGCTACAGCGCGGAGTTCGAGCGTGAAGCGATCTTTAGGGTATGGACAACGCTCGGCCGATGACGCCAGGCGGGTTACGCACTACGCTGTAAGGTGAGAAACCCAGAATCGATCGTGGGAAGACTGTGAGCGGAAATCCGAACCTCTGCCGGCCATGACCATCCCGCCCCCGTCGGTGCTGGTGGTTGGTGCCGGGCCGGTCGGGCTGTCGGCGGCGCTGGAACTTGACCGGCTGGGCGCGCGCGTGCGCCTCATTGAAAAATTGCAGGACCGGTCCGAGCTCAGCAAGGCGGTCGGCATCAATGCCCGCACGCTGGAACTGCTCGAGCCCGCCGGCGTCACGAAGCGCCTGCTCGACGCGGGGCTGAAGGTCTGCTTCGCCAATCTGCGCTATGGCGCGCGCACCCTGGCGCGGGTTGATTTTTCACATCTCGATCACCGCTATAATTTCCTGCTGTCGCTGCCGCAAAGCGATACCGAGCGCATCCTGGAGGACGCGCTGGCGGCGCGCGGCATAGAGGCTGAACGCGGCGTCGAGCTTACCGCGCTGACCGAGGACTCAGCTGGCATCGAGGCCGAACTGAGCACGCCCCAGGGCGCATCGACATTTCGCTGTGACTGGCTGGCGGGGTGCGACGGGGCGCACAGCACGGTGCGCGGGCTGCTCGGGCTGGACTTCGCGGGTGAAGGATATCCCGACCAGTGGAGCCTCGCCGATATCCGCATGGACTGGGCGTACGGTCATGGCGAAGCCAATCTGATTATGCGCCCGGACGGAGAGGTGCTGTTCGTGATCTCGATGCCGGATGGCTGGTTCAGGGCGATTTCCAATGTCGCGAACGTGCTCGACCTGCTGCCCGACGATGCAAAAGTGACCGAGATCGCGTGGCAGACGGAATTCACCGTCTCGCTGCGCCAGGTCGCGTCCTATTCCAAGGGTCGCGCGTTCCTGGCCGGCGACGCCGCCCATATCCATTCGCCGGCCGGCGGGCGCGGCATGAATCTTGGTATCGAGGACGCCGCCGTGCTGGCGCGCCGCATCATGGAAGGCGGGCGGGAGGCCTATTCGCGCGACCGTCATCGTGTCGGCGCGCAGGTGGTGCGCGACAGCGACAGGCAGTTCCGCATGGCCTCGGTGCGCAACCCTTTGCTGCGCGCGGGGCGCAACGTCCTGATCCGTCACGTGCTGGGTAGCCAGTTCGTCCAGCGCAAGTTCCTGCACCGCATGGCGGGACTGGATCATGTGATTTAAGGTAAGCGCTGAAATCGCAAGGGAACCGAGCAGACAATGAGCAGCAATCTGAGAACCGGCGGACAAATTCTGGTTGATGCCCTGAAGCTGCATGGGGTGGACACCGCCTTTTGCGTGCCGGGCGAAAGCTATCTCGCCACGCTGGACGCGCTGCATGACGCGCAGGATGCGATCCGGCTGGTGGTGTGCCGCCAGGAAGGCGGGGCTGCCTATGCGGCGGAAGCCTATGCCAAGCTGACCGGCAAGCCCGGCGTCTGCTTCGTCACGCGCGGGCCCGGGGCGACCAACGCCAGCGTCGGCATCCACACCGCACGCCAGGATTCGACGCCCGTCATCCTGCTGGTCGGCCAGGTCGCGCGCGGCATGTCCGGCCGCGAGGCGTTCCAGGAAATCGACTTCCGCCGCATGTATGGCGAGATGGTGAAATGGGTCGAGCAGATCGACGATCCGGCCCGCGTGCCCGAGATGATCAGCCGCGCCTTTCACGTGGCGAGCTCGGGCCGGCCGGGTCCTGTCCTGCTGGCGCTGCCCGAAGACATGCAAAGCGAACCCGCCGCCGCCGCGGACGGCACACCCTATCAGCCGGTGCAGGCGAGCCCATCATCCGCCGATATGGCAAAACTGCGCGATATGCTGAGCCAGGCCAAGCGCCCGCTGGTGCTGCTCGGCGGTAGCGGCTGGGATACGTCGGCCTGTGCCGATATCGCCCGCTTCGCCGAGGTCAACAATCTGCCCGTCACCGCGGCCTTCCGCCGCCAGGACCTCTATGACAACCGCAAGCCCAACTATGCCGGTGTTGTCGGGCTCGGCATGAATGCGAAGCTGCGCAAGACGGTGGAGGGCGCCGACCTTGTGCTGGTCATCGGCGCGCAGCTCACCGAGATCGTGACCCAGGGCTATACGCTGTTCGACTTCCCGCATCCGCGCCAGAAGATGATCCATGTCGCCGCCGGCATCGAAGAGCTCGGCAAGGTCCATCAGGCCGACCTGCTGATCAATGCCGGCATGGGTGAGTTCGCCGCCGCGGCCGCCGCGCTTGATGCCGTCGACGGCGCCGGCTGGGCGGGGCTGGTGAAACAGGCGCATGACGATTACGAGGCCACGACCCGCCCGGTCGAGTCCGCCGGCGCGCTAAATATGAGCGAAGTGATGGGCTGGCTTGACGCTAATCTGCCCGACGATGCCATCATGGCCAACGGCGCCGGCAATTTCTCGATCTGGGTCCACCGCTTCTTCCACTACAAAAAATACGGTACCCAGCTTGCCCCGCAATCGGGATCCATGGGCTATGGCGTGCCGGCCGGCGTCGCCGCCGGGCTGGTCCATCCCGACCGCCAGGTGGTGTCGTTTTCAGGCGACGGCTGTTTCCTGATGAATGGGCAGGAGATCGCCACTGCCGCCGCGAACCGGCTCAACGTGGTGTTCTGCGTGGTCAACAACGCCATGTACGGCACCATCCGCATGCATCAGGAACGCCACTACCCCGCCCGCGTCAGCGGCACCGATCTGGTCAATCCCGACTTCGCCGCGCTGGCCAGTGCCTATGGGCTGCATGGTGAGGTGGTGAACAAGACAGCCGATTTCGCGCCTGCCTTCGAGCGCGCGACGCAAGCGGAAGGCCCGGCGCTGATTGAACTGCGCGTCGATCCGGAAGACGTCGTGCCCGGCAACACCGTCACCGGCCTGCGCGAAGCAGCACTCAACGCCGGGTCATAGGGCGTTTATTTCCGGCAGGTTTGCGCTAACCTCTCCGGATGCTGGCGCTGCTCTCGAACGCGACCTTTCGTGCGCTGTTCACCGCGCAGGTGATCGCGCTCGTCGGTACCGGCCTGTCGACCATCGGTCTGGCCCTGCTGGCCTATGCGCTCGCCGGGGACAAGGCGGGGCTGGTTCTCGGCACGGCGCTGGCGCTCAAGATGGTGGCCTATGTCGCCATCGCACCGGTCGTCGGCGCTTTCGCGCACCGGCTGCCCAGAAAAGCGCTGCTCGTCACGCTCGATCTCGGCCGCGCGGTGCTGGTGCTTTGCCTGCCGCTGGTCACCGAGATCTGGCATATCTATCTGCTGATCTTCCTGCTGAATGCCTGTTCCGCAGCCTTTACGCCGACCTTCCAGGCGACAATTCCAGACGTGCTGCCGGACGAAGACGACTATACGCGGGCTCTCTCGCTATCGCGGCTGGCCTACGATCTCGAAAATCTGCTGAGCCCGCTACTGGCCGGCGCCGCGCTGCTCTATCTGAGTTACGACGCGCTGTTCAGCGCCAACGCCGTGGCATTCGCCGTTTCCGCGCTGCTGGTGACGATTACGGTCCTGCCGTCGCCGGCGCCCAAGGAAGATGTCGAGGGTCTGTGGCAAAAACTGAGCCTGGGCGCCCGGGTCTATCTCGGGACGCCCCGACTTCGCGCCCTGCTGGCGCTGTCGCTCGCGGTCGCGGCGGGCGGCGCGATGGTCATCGTCAACACCGTGGTGCTGGTCCGCGGCCCCTTCGGTGGATCGGAATCCGACGTCGCCCTTGCCTTCGCCGCGTCGGGGGCGGGGTCGATGCTGGCGGCGCTGTTGCTGCCTCTTGTGCTGGATCGACTAACGGACCGGTCGCTGATGGTGGCCGGCGGATTTATGGTGGCGGCCGGGCTTTTCCTCGGCCCCTTCGCCACCGGGATGGTGGCACTTCTGCCGGTATGGTTCCTGCTCGGCGCGGGGTCGTCCTGCGTCCAGACGCCGGCGGGACGCCTGCTGCGGCGTTCGTCGGACGACGTCAGCCGCCCCGCGCTTTACGCCACCCAGTTCGCGCTCTCTCATGCCTGCTGGCTGTTGGCCTATCCCGCCGCGGGCTGGCTGGTCGGCGCTACCGGCATCGCCACGACCTTTACGTTGCTGGGGCTGACGGCCCTGATCGCCAGCGCTGCCGCCCTGGTGTTGTGGCCGTCGGCCGACCCGGTTGAAATCGCGCACCGCCACGAAACGATGGATCATCGCCATCTGCACATTCATGGCGAACACCATTTGCATGAGCACGAAGGATGGGAAGGGCCCGAGCCGCACCGCCATGCGCATCGGCACGTGCCGGTAAGGCACAGCCATCGCTTCGTGATAGATGGACATCATCCCATCTGGCCCGGCCGCTAGGCCGGCCAGCCTGACCGCAATAAGCCACCATCCGCGCCAACTCCGAAAAGCAACAAGATGACCGCCGAAACCGATCCTTCGCATCCCTCCGCGCCGCCGCCGCACAAGCGGCACGGTCTGCGCCCGGTCTATGCGATCGGGCTGTTCACCATGGGGCTGATCGACGTTTTCGTTTTTCTGATCCCGATCTATGCGCTCAGCCTGGAGATGACGGATGCCCAGGTCGGCTGGCTGGTCGGCGCGCGCTCGTTCGTGTCGCTGTTCCTGTCGATCCACGGCGGCGTGCTGATGGACCGGTTCGGCACACGGAAGGTCACGTTGGGGTTTGTCGGCTGCGTCGTGGTGCTCGCCCCGCTGTTTCCGCTGATGCCGAGTTTTCATGGCTTGTTGCTTTTGCAGGCCCTGACCGGCGGCGCCATTTCGCTCGCCTGGTCGGGGGCGCAGACGATGATCGCCCAGACAGTCGATGGCGATGCGGAATTCATCGGCCGTTTCAGCTTTTTCGCGCGTATCGGAACGACCTGCTCGCCGATCATAGCCGGCGCGCTGTGGGATCTGGGCGGCGCCTGGGTGGCCTATGGGTTCGGCACCGCCTGGGCGGCAACGGCGTTTGTTGCGGTATGGCTTGGGCCCGAACCCCCAATCGCCACCCATGACGCGGCGGCGGTGGCCCAGCCCCGGTTCCGGCTGATTGATCTGATGCCCAGGCTCAGCGATTACCGGGCGTCGTTCGCATTGGCGGCGATCCCGGCCGTGGCCTTCACCGCCGCCGTGATCCTGGTGCGCAACTCCAATTACGGCGTTCAGACCTCGGTCTACGTGACCTATGTGGAGGGAATAGGGTTCTCCGCCACCATGATCGCGGTGCTGTTCGGGGCGATCGAGGCCGCGGCCGGTATCGGGTCGCTGTTCGCCGGGCGCTCGATGCGCCGCTTCGATCCGCGCTGGTTCCTGGTCTGGACGACCGCGGCAACCATCCTGCTGATTGCATCGACGCCGCTATTCGTCATGGCGAGCCCGCTGCCCGGCGTGGTGTTCGCCCTGCTTCTGGCTGCACAGTTCGCGCGCGGCGCCATTCAGGGCGTGTCGCAGCCGATCCTGTTCTCAATCCAGGCAAAGGCGGTTGGCCGCCACCAACAGGGCTCCGTGGTCGGGTTCCGCCAGACGGTAAACCGCGCCGCCTCGATCGTGGTGCCGCCGCTGATTGGCATGGCCGCCGACCAATGGGGGCGTGAATTCGCCTTCCTGCTGATGGGCGTTGTCTTCACCGCGCTCAGCCTCCTGCTTGCCCTTCTGGCGCGCCGCGTGCCGCCGAGCGAAGGCTGACCGCCGACCTGCCTCAGTCTTTTGCGATTTCGGGTTTGAGGTTGAGCGCTTTGAGCGCTTCTCCGATGGGGATGAAATAGTTCAGGTTCTGCGCGTCCCCGGTGTGTCCCGAAACGGTGATGCCGATGACATTGCCGTTTTCATCGAGCATGGGGCCGCCGCTATTGCCGCCCGATATCGCCACATCGGACTGGATAAAGACGAGCCCCGATCGAGCCCGCTGGCGAACCGCGCTGACAACGCCTTGCGTTATGGTCGATTTCAGCCCTTCACTCAACGGCGAGCCGATGACGAAAACCTTTTCCAGCAAACCGGGCAGCTCGGTGCGCAAGGGTAGGAAGGAGGGCACCCTGAGCGGCATCTTGATCAGGGCGACATCGCGTACCTCATGGCGCGCCAAAACCTTCGCGGCGACCTCGACGCCGTTTTCGAGAACGATGGCGACGCGCTTGGCGGTGCCGACGACGTGATAATTTGTCAGGACCAGCCCGTCTTCGCTGATGACGAAGCCCGACCCGTGACCACGACCCACCCGCACGGTAACCACCGCCGGCAGAATTGTGCCAATACGCCGGGCCAGTTTTCTCTTGCTCAGCGGCCGGGTCAGAAAAACCCGGACCGGACCCTCATTCGGCGTAGCCTCTTCCCTCTTTTTGCCGAGCGCGATATCGACGAAACCTTGCGATGCCAAAAGTTTTTCCGTCGCGCTCGCGAATGTTTGGTTGAAGATTATCGCGAGACCGCCTTTTCTGGGTTTCTTCAGCTTGTAATAGCCTTGCGTTCTGACGGACAGAACCTTGCGTTTGATAACGTTGGAAAAAATCGTCCAGTCGACGTCGAGGAACATATCCCCCGAAAACTCGGGGAGTGGTTGGCCGTCCCACCAGTGGTGCAGGTGACAGAAATTACCGCGCATTTCTGTGATTCGCGCGCCGACCATATATTCGGCGCTTGTCGCCGCCTTGTCTCGGCGGAACAGGTCTTTCGGGTCGCCGGCGACATTGAGGCCCCGCGCGCTCAACGTTTCGTAAAAGATCTCGCCCAGCTCGGTGCTCCAGTCGCCCAGGCGCGACATACCGCTCGCCCAGTCCTCATAGGCGTCGGTATAATCATATCGCAGGTTGCAATAAGTGCCGGCCTCGCCCAGAAAACTGCCGCGCGGGAAATGGAAAACGGTGGTGCCGCGCTTGATATTGGCGATCACCTTGGCGAGCGCGAACGAAGCCTGACTGGTGATCGGTTTCTTGATCTCGATCAGCTTGGTTGGTGCAATCGTGGGGATGTCCAGACGCCCAACGCTATTACAGGCGCCGAGCAGGGCGACCATCGCGATCACGAGAACACGAGACTTCATGCGTCAACCTCCGGACGAATTTCCTATATAGAATTCAAGATTATCAGAATCGACCTGGAAGCCAAAATTGTTGAAAACGGGCATCCGGCCGAAGCTGCTTTGCCGTGTCGCAT
>JAZFSB010000239.1:0-2033 GCA_036445935.1 Alphaproteobacteria bacterium
AATTCTCATGCACCTCTCCTGACGAACACATGCCTGAACGCCTACGCCTTGCCGCTTTCGACCTTGATGGGACGCTGATCGACAGCGCCGGGTCCATTGTCGACGGGGTGATGGCGTGCTGGGAAGCGTGCGCCTTTCCGCTGCCCGATCCTGAGCATATCCGCCGCATCATCGGGCTGCCGTGGGAGGAATCGGTAGAACTGTTGCTGCCGGGCGCGGGCGAGGCTGAATTCGCCCAAATCCACGCCTATCATGACGAGGTCGCACGCGGCGAGCGCAGCCGTCCACCGCGCCGGGAGGACTTGTTTCCCGGGGTGGTCGAGACGCTGGAGGCGCTCGACCGGGCCGGGTATCTGCTGGCCATTATCACCAGCCGCTCGACCAAGCGGCTGGTGGAGCTGCTCGACGAACAGGGCATCGCGGATCATTTCATCAGCCTCAAGACGACCGATAACGGGCCGGGTAAGCCGAACCCTTATCTCATGGACCAGACGCTTGTTGAAACCGGCGTCGAGGCGCACGCCGCGGTGATGATCGGTGACACGACTTTTGATATGCTGATGGCCTGCGGGGCCGGGACCTCGGCGGTCGGCGTATCCTGGGGGGTGCACGACACCAGTGATTTATGCGAGGCGGGCGCTCATGAGGTGGTGGACGGCTTCGACGAGCTGCCTACGGTGATCTATCGACTGACGGGGAGGTGACGATGCGGGCCTTTACCTTGCTCAAAATCGCCGGGGCGCTGGTGGTGGCGCTGGTCGTGACCGCGGTGGCGGTAATCTTCAATCTCGATTTGGGCGCCTATAAGGGCGATATCGCGGCCGCCGTGAAGGAAGCCACCGGGCGAGATCTGATCATCGAGGGCGAATTACGCCCCAGCATCGGATTGATTCCGGCGATTTCGGTCGGACGGGTGCGTTTTGCCAACGCGTCGTGGGGGTCACGGCCGAATATGGCGACGATCGAAAGCTTCCGGGCCGAGATTGAATTGCTGCCGGTGCTGACCGGCGATCTTCGGATCAAGCGGGTGGTGCTGGTCGGCGCCGATATTTTGCTCGAAACCAGGCCCGACGGCAGAGGCAACTGGATGATGGGGGCGTCAGGAGCAGGGACGCCGACGACCGACAGTGGCGGACCGGGGACGATCCCGACGGTTAATCTGGTATCGATCGAGAAGTCGCGGCTCGAATTTCGCGATGGCAGGACCGGCAAATCGACCGTGTTCAAAATCGACCGGTTGCGCGCGCGTGCGGAACATGCCGCCGCACCGCTTGAAATCGACCTGCGGGGCTCGTTCAACGGTGCACCGGTCACGCTTGATGGGATGCTGGGCTCGCTGACGCGGGTGCTGTCGGGGACCGAGGCGTTGCCGCTGGAATTCACGGTGACCGCCGGTGGGGCCAAGCTCGCCCTCAAGGGCGCGATCGCCCGGCCGTTCGATGCCACGGGTGTCCGCATCGCGGTCTCCGCCGAGGGTCAGGATCTTGCCCTGCTGGGCCCGTTGGCCAGCCAGCCGTTGCCGTCGATCGGGCCGTACAAACTGGCCGCGACGGTAAGTGATGCCGGCAAGGGCTGGGCGTTGAAAGATATTTCCGTCGTCGTCGGGCAGTCCAGCCTGATAGGCGAGGCAACCGTCGATGTGACCACCAAGACGCCGTTGGTGCGCGCGCGGCTGACCTCGCCGCTTCTGCGGCTGGTCGATTTCCAGGACCGCAAGGCGTCGACGAAATCCGGTGCCCGGGCCCGGGGCAGGGGGGACGGCCGCGTGTTTTCCGCCGATCCGTTGCCCCTCGCGGCGCTGCGTTTGCTTGATGCCAATTTGACCTTTCGAGCCACCCGGATCGAGGCGCCCAAGGCGGTACTGAGCGACGTCGCGGTGGATCTGGTGTTCGATGGCGGGCATCTGGAAATCAAACCGGCGCGACTGAAATTCGCCGGCGGATCGGTGGCGACCGAAATCATGGTCGAGACCGCCGGTCAGGCGCCGGTGGTGGCCATAAAGCTGGATGCGCTGGGGCTGGATCTGGCGGTGC
>JAZFSB010000240.1:0-2955 GCA_036445935.1 Alphaproteobacteria bacterium
GAGCCACGCGGCTCGGGGGTTTTTCTTTGCCGGAGTTGGAGAAGAATCGTGCGGGCTGCGTTAACAATCCGGTTTAACCTTTCTCTAGCCAAGGCGGCGTATCGTCCACAGTCGAATTTGACCCGGAAGGACGCTGCTTCATGGCAACCCGTGGACTGGATATCGGTCAGCCCCCCGTTATTTCAGGCGGGAGCGCGACCGAGCCTGCACCTTCGCGGCGTGACACCCTGTTTCACCCGGTGGTGGATTTCCTGTGTCTTGGCGGCGCCTCGTTGATCCTGCTGCCGCTATTGGTGATTCTGGTGCCGGATACCGAAGCAGCACGAAAAACCGTCGCCCTAATCGCGCTTTGGCTGGCGCATGTGCTGAACCATCCCCACTTCGCTCATTCCTACCAGATTTTCTACCGGGACTATGCACGCAAGGCATTTGGCGGCACGACCCCCCCTGCCCTGCGCGTCCGTTACGTCATTGCAGGGATCATCGTACCGTTGGCGTTGGTGGCATATTTCACCCTGGCGATCGCCGCCGGTGACGTCCACATGATCGGCTATGCCGGCAACATTATGTTTTTCCTGGTCGGCTGGCATTACGCCAAGCAGGGCTATGGCATGCTGATGGTCGATGCGGCGCTGAAGCGGCGTTTCTTCGATGCCGCCGAAAAGAAAATTCTGCTGATCAACACCCATGTCGGCTGGGTTACTTTTTGGCTGATGATCAACGCCACGCTGATAGAGCGCGAAATGTGGGGCATCCAATATTTTATGCTCGGTGTTCCCGACTGGTTGCTGGCCACCGGCTGCACGGTTTTCACCCTCACCACCGGTGCGACTCTTCTGATGCTGGCACGCAAGTGGCGGCATGACGGGACCCTGCCGCTTATCGGGATCACGGCTTACGTCGCCAGTATCTATGTCTGGCTTTTGCTCAGGTTCGACCCGTTGCCGCTTTTGCTGATACCGGCGCTTCACTCATTGCAGTACTTGACCGTGGTATGGCGCTACCAGATCAATGTCGAAACACACCGCGCGCGATCGGACACGTCTTCGGCCAGCCCCTGGCGTGGCTTTTGGCTGTTTACGGTTGTCGGGGTCGTGCTGGGTTTCGCCGGGTTCTGGCTGGCGCCCGCGGCAATCGATACCTATGCCAGCTATGACAAAGGCATATTTGGCGGCACGCTGTTCCTGTTTGTCTTCTGGATGTTCATCAATGTGCACCACTATTTTCTCGACAACGTGATGTGGCGCCGAGAGAACGCAGAGACCAAAAAGCATCTTTTCGGATAACCTTTCCGACATTCGCAATCCGGCCATTTGCCACACCGTGAACTGACGATAGAATTCCCTGCAATATATTTCATGCAGGGAGCACAAAACATGACGCGGTACGCGATCAGTCAGCCGGTAACGCAGGTAGAAGCCCCACGCCTTTTAACCGGAAATGGGCGCTATACAGACGATATTTCCCTGCCCGAACAGGCTGACGCAATATTCCTGCGTTCACCCCATGCCCATGCCGATATCGTCTCCATCGACACCACGGCGGCCGAATCGATGCCGGGGGTCATATGCATTCTTACCGGCGCGGATTATCAGGCCGACGGGCTTGGCGTGGTGCGCGGCATCTCGCCGGCCAAGCAGCGCGACGGCTCGCCCATGTATCGTCCGCCGCGCCCGGCCCTGACACATGACCGGGTTCGCCATGTAGGGCAGTCGGTAGCCCTGGTGATCGCCGAAAGCATCAATCAGGGGAAGGACGCCGCCGAGGCGATCGAGGTCGACTACGCACCCCTACCCGCCCATCTGTCGACCGCCGACGCCAATCAGGGAGACACACCAGCCCTGTGGGACGATTGCCCGAACAATGAGCCGGTCTTCGCCGAACATGGCGACGGGGCCGCGGTCGATGCCGCGTTGGCCGCGGCGCCGCACGTCATCCGCGACCGCTTCGTGGTCAACCGGGTCGCCGCGAACACCATGGAACCGCGCTCCGTGGTTGGTGAATACGACGCCGGACGCGACCATTTCACCATCCATGCCTGCCATCAGCGCCCCTATATATGGCGCACCATGATGACCAAGCATGTGTTTGATATTCCCGAAAACAAGATGACCATCATCGCCGGCGATGTCGGCGGCTCGTTCGGCATGAAGGGCGGACTCTATCCTGAAGTTCCCCTGATCGCCTGGGCCGCCAAGCGGGCCGGCCGGCCGGTCAAGTGGACGTCGGATCGCAGCGAAGGGCTGATGTCGGACGATCAGGCGCGCGACATGGTGGTCGATGCCGAACTCGGCTTCGACGACGACGGGAAATTCCTCGGCATCCGGCTGACATCGAATAACAATATCGGGGCCTATCTCACGATGATCGGCTTTATTTCGACCAACGGCATCGCGACGACGCCGTGCGGTGTCTACACGACGCCGGCTGCCCATGGACGCGGCTCGGCGGTATTCACCAATACGGTGCCGGTGTCGAACTATCGCGCGCCGGGCGGCGTGCCGGGCACTTATGTGGTCGAACGCATTGTCGACATGGCGGCGCGCGAACTTGGCATGGACCCTGCCGAGATCAGGCGGCGCAACATGATCCCGGCCGACGCCATGCCTTACAAGCCGCCGACCGGCCCGGCCTTCGACTGCGGCGAGTTCGAGGCCGTCATGGATAAGTGCCTGAACCTTGGCGATTACGCCGGCGCGGCCGCGCGTAAGCAGGAGGCAGCCGCGCGCGGCAAGCTTCGCGGCATCGGGGTTTCCAGCAGCGTCGATCCTTCCGCCGGCCCGTCGCCGGAAACCGCCGAGTTGCGCTTCGATCCGGGCGGCACGGTAACGATCCTGGCCGGCTCGACCGCCGGCGGGCAAAGCCATGAGACAATATATACCCAGATCGTTTCCGAACGGCTGGGGCTCGAGGCCGAGAACATCCGCGTGATCGAGGGCGACACCGACAAGCTGT
>JAZFSB010000241.1:0-2458 GCA_036445935.1 Alphaproteobacteria bacterium
CTTCAGAACCCGGTTGAACACCAAGGCGACCGCGAGCGGAAACAGCACCGCAAAGGGCACGATCAGTTTCCACCGCCGTTCGCCCCATAGCCACGGCGGGACCAGGCAGATCACCATCATCGCCAGGAAGGTACCCAGGTACGGCATGGCGAAGCCCAGTAGCACCAGCGCGAACGCCGTCAGAAAAACCAGCGGTCGAAGCTTCCGGCTGCGCTTCGAATCCAGATTGCTGCCGCGCCGGCGATGGAGCAGGTGCTCGAACGGCAAACCGAGCGCCAGGATCGCGATCACCAACAGAACCAGCCGCGGGAAGAATTCCGGCGGAATGTTCTGGGCGAGCATGTCGGAAACCTCCTCGAAGCCCGTGGTCACGTAGTAGAGCGCGCCACAGATGGCCAGGACGATCGCCATGATCGCCAAATCGGTGGGGTGGATCAGGCCGTGCTGTCGCGCTGCGGCCGGCTCGTCGCTTGCCGGGTCTTTTTCGGACATAATTGTCTCCCCCCTATCGAACCGGCGCGGCCCCGGCCGCCTCGGCTTCGATCGCACCCAGCAGACGTTGTTTGGCCGCCAGCACGTGGCTGCGCATGAATCCGCCGCTGCGGACCGGGTCGCCTTGCGCGAGAGCTGCGACCACGCGTCGGTGTTCTTCGTTCGAGACCCGCATGCTGCCCTGTTCCAGAAGGCTGCGGCGCCGGAATACGTGCAGCTCCTTGACCAAGGTGTCATAGAGCAGATTCAGGCGCTGATTGCCGGCCAGGCGCAGCAGCTGATCGTGGAAGCGGAAGTTCAAAGGATAGTAGCGATCCAGATCCCGTTGCGCCGCCGCTGCGTCCATCTCCGCAACCAGCCGTCCCAGGGTCTCCAATTGGGCGCCGGTGATGCGCGTGGCCAAAGTGCGGCCGGCCAGGTCGTCGAGCGCCGCCCGCACGTCGTAGAGTTCGAGCGCCTCCTTAAGCGCGATTTCGCGTACGAACATGCCGCGATTGGGCACTGCGGTCAGCAGGCCGGCCTGGGTCAACGCGCGGCAAGCCTCGCGGATCGGCCCGCGGCTGACCCCGAAACGCGACGACAGCAACTTCTCGTTGATGCGATCGCCGCTCTTCAGTTCGCCGCTCACGATCAAGCGCTCGAGTGCGCCCTGCACGCGGGTGGTCAGCGATTGGATGGGCTCCGGCCCGCCATCTAGAGCATCTTCCGGCCTTACGAGGTCGGCGATTTGGATCGACATGTCATCAATTACCAAAGACAGGCCTGCGGCCCGGCGCCGCAGGTGCGGCGCCGGGGTTCGCACGCGAAACCGGCCTATTTCAGCAGATCGAGGTCTTTAAGCGCCTGAACCGCCTTGGCGTATTCCTCTTTGATTTGCTTGTCCCAGACCTCATGCCCCGCAACGCTGGTTTCGGGGTCGAGGCCGCTGGTCTTCAGATAGTTGGCGAAGACCTTGTGCTTCATCGCCTTGACCATGCCCTTAGACAGCACGTCGATCCGGTCCTGCGGCGTGCCTTTCAGCACCCAATAGCCCCGGGTCGTCGAGGTCTTGGCCTTGTAGCCGAGCTCGTAAGTCGTGGGCACGTCGGGGTAGTCGGCAAGACGGTCCTCCGCCATCACCGCCAGCGGCCGAATGGCGCCGTCAGCGATCTGGGCGCCGGCCTCGCTGACGTTCGGCAGTGTCGCCACGATGGCACCCGACATCAGCGCCTGAACCATCTGGGCGCCGCTGCCGAAGGGAACCACCTTGAACTTGATGCCGGCTTCCTTGGCGAAAGCCGCCAGACCGATGTGCTCGGTGCCGCCGATCTGGGCGACGCCCCAGTTGAGCGGCTTGTCCGTCGAGGCCTGCACGACGTCGTCCAGGGTCTTGTAGGCGCTGTCCGAATTGACCGTGATGAAGGTCGGGTCATCCATGGCGCGCGCCACCCCGACCACGTCGTCGATGGTCAGCGGCGACTTGCCGCGGGCGATGGTGTAGAGGTGGCTCTGGGTCAAAGCCAGGACCGTATAACCGTCGCGCTCCTTACCGAGCGCATACTGATGGGCGCTGGCGCCGGAACCGCCGCGCTTGGCGACCACGGACATGTCGACGCCGAGCGTGCGGCGCGAGCGGATCATCATCATGCGCGCCGTGGTGTCGGTGCCGCCGCCGTAACTGGAATGGATCACTATTTCGATCGGCTTGGAGGGGAACTCCTCCGCCGCCTGCGCGGCCAAACCGGCGAGTCCGACCGCGGCCGCCGTCGCACCGGCCAGAAGCGCACCTCTAAGGGTCTTGATTCCACTGTATAAAGCCATCTCAACCTCCCTTTCCCGTTTATTCGTCTTCGCCAGCAGCCGATCGCCACCGACGTATCCGGAATTGTTGACAATTCTTCTCCAGCCATAGTTCCACCGGGTCATAACCGAGTCAACAAATCAAAAATAGCCGGTGTTGGCTGGTGCGCGTGGTGGCGACGGGGGG
>JAZFSB010000242.1:0-12872 GCA_036445935.1 Alphaproteobacteria bacterium
CCATAATCCGGCCCGACGGCCCGATCCGGACGGTGACGGATTCGAACGGGCCGCGTCCGGTTCCCTTGACGTAGTTGGCGATGCCGATGCCGATATGCCGACCATTTGCGCGGGCGGCCTGTTGGCGGGTGCGAAAACCGGCATAGTCGCCCCGTTCCAGCGCCATTTCCATCGCCGCCGGGTAATCGCCGCTATCGAGCACGACCATCGAATCACCGCGCGTCTTGAGCGGCTTTTCGTAGGGCATTTTATCGCCTGGGATCAGGTTGCGGCGGCGAATATCGGCGCGGTCCAACCCCATCTCGCGCGCCGCCCGGTCAAGGAGGCGTTCCATGACAAAGGTACCCTGCGGATGACCGGCGCCGCGCACCGGCGTCACCGGAACCTTATTGGTCAGAGCCAAGCGAACATCGACCTGGTAGGCCGGAATCTCGTACGGCAGCGGCACGATCAGCGCGGAGTTGAAAGCGAGATTAATGCCGCGCGCGGTATAGGCGCCGTGGTCATGGATCATGGAACCGCGCACGCCGAGAATGCGCGCCTCGTCATCCAGCGCGATTTCCATTTCCCAGTACTGGTCGCGTTCCTGGGTGGTGGCGACGAAATGCTCGCGCCGGTCCTCGATCCATTTGACCGGCCGGCGCAGCAGGATGGCGGCAAGGCAAACCGATACATCCTCTGGATAGAACACCAGCTTGGGACCAAACCCGCCACCGACATCCGGGGTGACGACGCGCAGCCGGTTCTCATCCCTTCCCAGCATATCGCTGAGCAGGCGCATCGCGGTATGCGGCGCCTGGGTCGAACTCCACAGTGTCAGCTTGTCTTCGACATCATCATGAAGGGCGACCGCGCCGCGACATTCGATCGAATGACTGCCGCCACGATGCAGCCAGACCGATTCATTGAACACGTGCTGCGCGCCATCGAAAACCGCGTCGGTATCGCCATAGCCCAAGTCGAATTCCGCCAGCACGTTATGCGGCGAGTCGCTGTGAACCCTGGGGGCATCGTCTTCAAGCGCGGCGCGACAATCGGCGGAGACTGGCAGCGGGTCGTAGTCGATCTCGACCAGGGCAACGGCGTCCTCTGCCACATAGCGGCTGTCGGCGATAACGATGGCGACCGGCTCGCCCACATGGACCACCTCGCCATCGGCCAGCGCCGGGCGGTTGATATCCTGCTTGTAGGCCGGGCTCGGCAGCCCGACGATCAGCCGGTCGACGACCAGATGTGGCCTGAAATCGTCCAGCGTGTAGACAGCGTGAACCCCGGGCAAATCCAGGGCGGCGCTCTTGTCGACGCCGCGGATCGCGGCATGGGCGAAGGGGCTGCGCACGAAAGCCGCATGCGCCATGCCATCAAAGGTGATGTCGTCGATGAACCGGCCGGCGCCGGTGACAAGGTCGGGATCTTCCAGCCGCGCAACGCGGCTGCCGAAGATCTTTTCATTCACCGGGTCAGGCGCCCTTCTGCGCCCTGAGACGTCCAGCGGCGTCGAGCGCGGCGGCGACGATACCCTGATAGCCGGTGCAGCGGCACAGATTGCCCGAGATCGCCTCGCGCACCTCCTGCTCGGTCGGATCGGGGTTGTCACGTAGGAATTCCAGCAGCGTGGTCAACATGCCGGGCGTGCAAAAACCGCATTGCAGCCCGTGATTGTCGCGGAACGCTTCCTGCAACGGGTGGAGTTCGTCTTCCGACGGGGCGATGCCTTCGATAGTCAGTATCTCGTGCCCATCGGCCTGCACCGCCAGCATCAGACAGGACCGCGCGCTCTGCCCGTCTAGCAGAATGGTGCAGGCGCCGCAGACGCCATGTTCGCAGCCCAGATGCGTGCCGGTCAGCCCAAGTTGTTGGCGCAGGAAATCGGCCAGCGTGTAGCGTACCTCGACCTCTTCCTCATAGGTCTTGCCGTTGACCGTGACCGTGACCTGCCGTTTCTCACCCATCGAATTCTTGCTCCCTCAGGCCGAGCCGGTGGCGCGACCATACGCCTTGACCAGCGCGCGGCGGCTCAACACGGCCGCGAGATGCTGGCGGTATTCGGACGAGGCGTAGACATCGCCCATCGCGTCTACACCCCGGCAGGCTTCGCACAGTTCGCGCAGCCGATCTTCCGACCCGCCCTCGCCGATCAGGGCCTGTTCAATTTCCGTCATGCGCACCGGGGACGCGCCGACGCCGCCCACCGTCAGGCTGGCCCGGGTAATCTTGCCGTCGCCGCCAACCTCGAGCAGCACGGCGGCCGACGTAATGGCGAAATCGCCGTGCCGGCGGGAGAACTCGACGAACGCGTAGCCATGCCCCTCGGGCCATAGCGGCAAGCGGATACCGGTCAGCAGTTCGTCGGCCTCGAAGGCGGGCGTCATATAGGCCACGGGGAACTCGGCGAACGGAACCTCGCGCGCGCCGTTGGGCCCGGTCACGGAGATCACCGCGTCGGTGGTCATGCATACCGATGGCAATTCCGCGGCCGGATCGAGATGCGACAGCGAACCGCCTATGGTGCCCCGGTTGCGGGTCTGGCGATGGCCGACCTGCAGCAGCGCTTCATGCATCAGCGGGCAGCGCGCCTTGACCAGATCGGAAAACTCCAGATCGCGCTGGCGGGTCATGGCGCCGATTTCCAGCGTATCTCCGGCTTCGCGGATATAGGACAGCCCGTCGATCCGGTTCAGGTCGATCACGTGATCGGGCAGCACATAGCGCATGTTGAGCATGGGCATCAGTGACTGACCGCCCGCCAGCACCTTGGCGTTTTCCAGCTTCGACAGCATGGCGACGGCCTCTGGTACGTCGTTCGGCAGATGATACGAAAAGGCTGGCGGTTTCATCCCTGACCTCCGCGAACCGGCACACGGGCGAACCTTCCCAGCGACGGCGACTTGGTTTTCCTATTGCCCCGGCTACTTAGCGCACGCCGGCCCCGGGCGCAACGGTGAGGATAAAAACGGCACGGTCCGTGTTCATCAACTCTTTCATTCCAGTGTCTTGTTCTGCGACAATCCGCGCGCAAAAATCGGACGTAAACATGATGACAGATGGAACCGGCTTTTCCAGCATCGAGGATCTCGCCGCGCGCGTGCCCGACGCCTGCCTGCTGGCGGTGCCCAAGGACGAAGGCGGGGTTTCGATGGCGGCGACGCGGGCGCTGATCCGCCGCGGCGTCCATGACCTGCATCTGCTTTGCGTGCCGACCAGCGGCTTGCAAGCCGACCTGCTGATCGGCGCCGGCTGCGTCGCCACCATCGAATGCGGCGCGGTCACGCTGGATGAGTTCGGGCTGGCGCCGCGTTTTCGTGACGCGGTGCAGTCAGGCTCGGTGCGCATCATCGATTCGACCTGCCCGGCGATCTATGCCGCCTTGCAGGCGAGCGAAAAGGGCAGCCCGTTCGCGGCGCTGCGCGGTATCATTGGCTCCGATGTCGAACGCCAGCGTGATGATTGGAAGATCATCGAAAATCCGTTCGCCAGCACACCCGATCCAGTCCTGCTCCTGCCCGCCATCCAGCCCGACATCGCTCTCTTTCACGCCAGACTGGGCGACCGGCATGGCAATGTCTGGATCGGCAACAAGCGGGAATGCGTCATCGCCGCACACGCCGCGAAAACCGCGCTCGCCACCTTCGAAGCGGAATTCGACGGCAATCTCGTCGCCGACGAGCGCTATGCCGCGGGCACTATCGCCGGGGTCTATATGGAAGCGACCGCGCTCGCGCCAAAAGGCGCCTGGCCGCTGGCATTGCCCGGCTACTACGGCCGCGACAGCGATCATCTGCGCGCTTATGCCAAGGCCGGCCGCAGCGCCGACGGGTTCGCGGCCTATCTGGCGGAACACGTCATTGGCGAGACGCCATGACCGCATGGAACCGCGAAGAAGCTCTGATCTGCGTCCTTGCCGACATGATGCAGGGTGCGCGTGGCGTGGCGGTGGGCGCCACTTCGCCGATCCCCGCTTCCGCGGCGCTTCTCGCTCAGGCCCGCAGCGGCGGGCGAACCAAGGCGATGATCCTGGGCGGCGTACAGCATGGTCCGTTCAACGATGGCGGGCCGGAGTTGTTCGACCGCGCGGCGCAAGGGAGGATCGACGTATTCTTTCTGGGCGGCGGGCAGATCGATGGCGAAGGCAACGTCAACCTTGTCGGAACCGGGCCCTATCCACGCGCCGACGCCCGTTTTCCCGGCAACTTCGGCGCACCCTATCTTTATTTTCTGGTGCCACGGGTGATCCTGTTCCGCGAAGAACACAGCAAACGCGTCCTGGTGCCGAAGGTCGATTTCGTCAGCGCGCCGGGATCGAGTCCCGACGGGCTGCATCGGCCGGGCGGTCCCCACGCGCTGGTGACGGGCCGCGCCGTGTTCCTGTTTGATCGCGGCGCTCGACGATTCCGACTGCAAAGCCTGCATCCGGGCGAAACGCTGGCCGGCGTACGCGACGAGACCGGATTCACCTTCGATGTGCCTGACGAAGTGACTGAAACGCCGCCCCCGGCGGCCGACGACCTCGTGCTGCTTCGCGGGCCGATGCGCGATCAGATCGGGGAGATCTATCCCGAATTCGTCGCCGGCCGGTAGAGCATGCTCTACCGGCTGGCTTTTTCCTGACCGCTCAACAGCCGCTCGGCCTTTTCAGACAATTTACGGGTCAGGGCGGGCAAGCCACCCTGTTTCAATGGCGACAGATACTCATCGCGGCGCACCTTGATCTCGCTAATGCCACCGCCAACGATAATGTCGATGATCCACCAGCGCTCTCGCAGGCTCGCGGTCACATAGGTAATTTTGATAGGATCTTTTTCAGGTCGGACAATTCTGGTGTCGACCAGTACGGTCGGGCCCTTGGTCTTGCGCTCACGTACGATCTCGAATTTCTCTTTGCCGTAATCATCGAACAGAGTTGCAACCGAACTGACGCTCATGCGTTCAAACGCAGCCACTAGCGCCCGGCGTTGTTCTTCCGAGGCCCCGCGCCAGAACGGCGCCGAAGCGGTCGCCGCCATCAACGGCAGGTGAAAAGTTTGCCCGATCAGCGGCGCCAACTTTTTGAAACGGCCTTTCAGACCCAGCACCTTGGCCGAGCGCATGGTGTCAAGCAGCCCAGCCTGGAATCGCGAAACCAGCGCCGACGGCGTGGCTGGATCGGCGAACGCCGTCGATACGAAAAGGAACGCCAAAAGAAAAACCGCGAGGCTAACGCGTAACGGATAAGCCATTGATAAACCCCTGCCCCGCAACCGCTTAATACCAGCGGTTCCCTTATTAATGCAGTTTAACATGCGGGACGCGACTCTGGCCCGCAATTCTCGACGCCGGCCGATCCATCTCCCGGTTGCCGGTATGGCGGACTGGAACTACCATGGAGCCATGACTCAAGCGCATATAACCCTGCGAGATATCGCCCGGCGAGTTGGGGTCCATACATCAACGGTTTCACGCGTGCTGAACCCCGCTACACGATACAAGGTATCGTCGGCAGTCGCCGAACGGGTGACGGACGCGGCACGCACGCTCGGCTACCGACCCAACCCGCTGGCCTATGGGCTGCGTACCAACCGGTCGATGACGGTCGGCGTCGTCGTGCCCGACCTGACGAACCCTATCTTTCCGCCGATTATCCGCGGCATCGAAGACACGCTGGTCGATGCCGGCTATACCGCGATCCTGGCAAATTCAGACAATGACATCACGCGCGAACGCTCGATCGTCGAGACCATGCGCGCGCGCCACATCGACGGGCTGATCCTGGCGACCGCCGACCGCCACGCCCCAGTTGTCGAGGGCTGTCTGGAAGATGGGGTGCCGCTGGTCCTGATTCACCGCGCCGCCGACCTGCCGGGCGTATCCACCGTAACAGCGGACGACAATCTCGGCATGGAACTGCTGATCCGCCACCTTTTCTCGCTCGGCCACCGGCGCATCGGTCACATCGCCGGGCCGCTGAACTATTCAACCGGAAAAAACCGTTACGAGGGTTTCCAGCGCGCGCTGCGCGCGCACGGCATAGAGCCCGCACTGGAACTCATAGAGCAGTGCGAGACCTACAGCGACGTGGAAGGCAAGCATGCGACGGAAATCCTGCTGGATCGTAACCCGAGTCCGACCGCGATCGTCGCCGCCAATGACATTATCGCCATCGGTTGCTACGACGCGCTGAGAGAGCGCGGCATCGATTGCCCGACGGAAATTTCGATCACTGGCTATAACGACATCCGCTTCGCCGATAAGCTAAGCCCAGGCCTGACCACGGTGCGCATTCCGCAATTCCAGGCTGGCGCGCACGCCGCCGCCATCCTGCTTGAACGGCTGCGAGACGAAGCGGCACCAGCGCGCAGCCAGTTGATGCTGCCAACCCTGGTCGTCCGTGGATCGACCGCCGCGCCTGCCCAGTAACCCACTGTTATATAACCCTATTTCTCTCCTTCAGCCGTCCGCCAAGCCCGCGCCTCGCCTTGACACCCACCGGGGTGCGTTCTATACCCGAACAAAACAGATTTCCGGGCGATCGTCCGGCGCCATGAGGCCCGCACCCGGCAGGACCTTGTGGGGAATTTCGCGAAAGGAACCAGCATGGCCGAAGGAAGCACGGAGCCAACCACCGTCGAGGAACCGGGGGTAGGTCACAACCGACCGGAAGTCGTCTGGGAGCGCTGGGTCAAGAAGCGCACCTTCGTGCGCGCGCTGGAAGGCACTTACAGCGATTTGCAAAAGGGCGTACTCGATCAGCCTCGTGTCTACAGCGTACATGATTACAAGTGGGACGGCGGACCGCAATTCTACGACAAGCCGATGATCAATCCGCAGCGCACTGAAATAGCGCAGTCGATTGAAACCCATCTTGGCGCTTTCGCGCCGGGCGGCTTTGGCCAGAAGCACGGCCATATGAACAGCGCGGTGTTCTACGTGCTGCGCGGCCAGGGCTATGACGAACATGATGGCGTGCGGTTGGATTACGAGGCCGGCGACGTGCTGGTGGTTGAGAATGGCTGCGTACACCAGCACTTCAACACCTCCCTGGATGAGGAGATGATCGTCCTGGTGATGAAGGCCAAACCGCTGTTTCTGTTCATGCACATGATCTTCCAGAAAACGGTCAAGCTGCCACCCAAGGACCCCACGCCGGGCCAGGAAGAATACATGCCGCCGACCGATTACTGAGCCGGCGGTTAAATTTCAGATTTCCGAGGGAGATAATAAGTTGGACGAGCGCGACGTCATCACAAAAGGCGATCTGGTCTGCGATTACTACTCCAGTAACCTGCAGCAAACGGCCGCCTACGTTAAGGACTATTACGACAACCGACTCAAGGTCGTCAAAGCTCACGAAATGCCCTTCGAGAATTCGCCGCAAGGCATTCTCAAGCATCTCATTCACGAGGAAATGAACACGGTCGAGAACTGCGTCGATATCTACATGCAGTTCCTGCCGCCCAGCCAGGCGTCCGGCAAGCACCGCCACCTGGCGGAAGAAGTGTTCTTCGTGGTCGAGGGCAGCGGCTATGATCTGCACTGGGACGTCAGCTTCGCGGTCGACGTGAAGTTCTCCTGGGATTGGGAAAAAGAGCCTAAAAAATACGAATGGAAACAGGGCGATTTCGTCTATGTCCCGCCCTATGTCATGCACAAGCATTTCAACGCGGATCCTGAGAACCCGGCGCGCATCATCGTGGTGCATAACCGCATCCTGAAGGCGATGGGCGCCGCTTGGTACGAGCAGATCGAACCGTACGAGGGCTACGATCCGGATGAGGATCCGCGCGAATTGCTTGAAAAACACGGGATGCGCACCTGACCAACGGCTCTCTCTCTCTCTTCGCGGCCCGCTGGGGGCCGCGCGGCGACCTAACACCGATACGCCGGGGCGGACCTGAAAACCGCCCCGGCATTTTTTGTCCCCGCGCGCGGAACACGTGACGAAAGGTTTTCAACATGACACTGATCCTCTCTAACGACGATGTGAGCCAGCTATTGACCATGCCGGACTGCATCGACGGGTTGGAGCAGGCCTATCGTGAACTGCACGCGGGACGCGCCGTGACGCGGCACCGGTCGGACTGCCTGACGCCGACCACCCGACCGGACGCGGTCTATGGATTCAAGACCATGGACGGGGTCGTGCCGGGCATGGGGTTCGCCGCGGTGAGGCTCAATTCCGACATCGTCACCTGGCCCCGGGTTGACGGCAAGCTGCGCCGCGTCAAGGTGCCGGCCGCGCCCAACGACCGTTGGGTCGGGCTGGTGCTACTGTTCAGTACAGAGACCGGCGAGCCGCTGGCCATCATGCCGGACGGGGTTATTCAGCGTATGCGGGTCGGCGCGACCAACGGGCTCGGCATCAAGTACATGGCGCGCGAAGGCGCGAGCACCGTCGGCATCCTGGGTTCGGGCTGGCAGGCCGGCAGCCAGCTCATGGCGGCCTGCGCCGTGCGCCCGATCGAGATGATCCGCTGCTTCAGTCCCAATCCGGCGCACCGCGTCTCCTTCACCCAGGAGATGACGGACGTGCTTGGCGTTGAGGTGAGCGCCGAAACCTCGGTCGAATCGACGGTCTCCAACGTCGACATCGTGCTGTGCGCGAGCAACAGCATTGAACCGATTTTTTTCGAGCAATGGATGCGGCCCGGGTTGCATGTGAGTTCGATCAAGGTCCCCGAGATCGAGCAGGCCGCGCTAACCAAGGCCAGCCGGGTTGCACTTCATTTCGGGCAGCTAAGCCCCAACGTCGTTCGCGCCAAGGATCTCGAACTTCCCGATCAGCGCGCCGGTCAGGGCTGGGCGGCCAATCTCGACTTCGATTACGACGCCTGCCCCAAGCTGCCGGAACTCATCGCGGGCGACGCCGTGGGCCGCGACAGCGATGACGAGAGCACGTGCTTCATCAACGATCTGGGACTCGGGCTGCAATTCGCAACCGCCGCCGGCCTGGTGTGGCGCAAGGCGACGGAGCAGGGCATCGGCCACGAATTGCCGACCGACTGGTTCACCGAAGACGTTCACCCCTGAGCACCGGAACGACAAGGCTCATGGGCCGCACAACCGCCCCCTCCGATGGAAAACCCGCTTGGCGCCGCGCTTGCGACCGCGCCTTCGACCGCACGTTTTTTGCCTTCGCCGCCCTGGCGGTGATCGGGGGCATGACCACCTACTGGCTGAAGGGCGCCGATATTTTCGAACGATCGCTGGACGGCTCGCTTGAGTTGTTGTGGTTCATCCTGCCCCGCATCGGCGCCGCCATGATCATCGCCGCCTTCCTGCAAGTGCTGATCCCGCGCGAATTGGTGGCGCGGCTGATTGGTGAACAGGCTGGCGCGCGCAGTGTCTTCATCGCCACCATCGCCGGCGCGCTGACACCGGGCGGACCGTTGACCTGCTTTCCGATTATCGTCGCGCTGCATGCCTCGGGCGCGAACAAGGGCGCGCTGGTCGCCTACCTGTTGAGCTGGGCGATGCTCGGCATACAGCGCATCGTCGTCTGGGAAATTCCGCTGATGGGAGCGGACTTCACTATTTTGCGGGTCACCGCCAGTTTCACGCTACCGGTAATCGCCGGGCTGATCGCACTCCGCCTGCCGATCCGCATACGGGTACCCGACCAACCGGGACGCGGGGCCTGAACCGATGCAGATGGTCGCCATTGTCATGTGGGTGCTGGCTCTCGGACTGTTGCTAACAGCCGCGCGGCGGCGCGATGATACGCTCAAGGGCGGCATCGGCGTTGCTGGCGGCTATCTGCTGATGATGATGCCGCGTGTTGTGCTGGCGCTGTTTCTCGCGGGATTCGTCGCCGAACTGCTGCCCGGCGCCGTGATCAGCGCCTGGCTGGGCAGTTCGTCCGGCTTTCGCGGCATCATGATCGCATCGGTCGCCGGTATCGCCGTGCCCGCCGGCGGCGTGGTGGCGTTTCCGCTGGCGCTCGCCATGCTCAAGATCGGCGTCGGACTGCCGCAGCTCGTCGCCTTTCTCACCGCCTGGGAAATCTTCGCGGTCCACCGCGTGCTCGCCTTCGAGATTCCCTTCATGGGCACGCGCTTCGTGGCGCTCAGGATTTGCTCTTCTTTCATGCTGCCACCGGTCGCGGGAATGGCAACCGGCGCGCTGATGCCACTATTGGGGACCTAAAATGGATTTTGACGTGATCATCATAGGCGGCGGGTTTGCCGGGCTGACGGCGGCCAACCGCTGCGCCGAGCACGGGATGACGCCGCTGGTGCTCGAAGCCGGCGCCGAACCGTTTTATATGTGCAACTCGCGGATCGCGACGGGGGCGCTGCACGTCGCTTATAACAGCCCTGAAGCGCCGGCGGACAAGATCCATGAGACGATCATGGGGAATTCGCGCGGGACGGCGCGCGCCGATCTCAGTCGCGCCATCGCCACGTGGTCAGCGACAGCTTTCGAGTGGATGAAAACGGAAGGTGCGCTGTTCGAGGATCATCCGCGCCGGCTCGACTGTCGGCGGTGTAAAGGCGGCCCGGCGGCGAGCTATGTCGGCGGGCTGATAAAATCCTTCGCCATCGGTCTAATTGCCGCCGAAACAATCGCCTCGGCACGAGGCGAGCCAAATTAAAATCCACAAAACAACACATAACTCATTAATTTTACAAAGAAATATGCGCTAACCCGTTGCCTACCGAGACCGGGCCGCCAGGTCGGTTCGCGGCAATTAATGGCTGGATAACAAGATGTTAGTAACAATTAGCAGCTAATGTGCCCGTTCCGATGCCGTGCGGGGGGGGGCAAATAGGCCCTGCCAAGCATACAGAAATCGGAACCGGGGACACTGAACCGTCCTAAAATTTTGGTTAATTGGAGCACTCAGCATGAGCGCGGTGAAAGAAGCTGTGAACGCCAAACTCCTCGAGGAAAACCTCCAGGCGCTATTCACCTATGTTCAACGGGTTCGTCAGGAAATCGCCTCGCTCAACCGCGGTGGCGATGGCGAGGACAAGTTCGTAACCATGGGCGAACAGCTCGACGGCATTGTCGAGGCCACCATGGACGCCACCGAAATCATCATGGCCGCGGTCGAAACCAACGCCAACCTGGTCCATGAGATGCGCGACCTTGCCACCGACGATAAACAGATCGTGCTTTTGGACAAATTGCTCTCAAACCAGAATACCGTGTTCGAAGCCTGCGCCTTTCAAGACCTGACCGGCCAGCGCATCACCAAGATCATCAAATCCGTCACCTATGTCGAGGAGCGCGTCAACGCGCTACGCGAGGTATGGGGCCGTGAGGAAATTGACAAGGCACAAACCGACGTCATCGACGACCGGACCGAGGACGAAAAACTTCTCCACGGGCCCCAAACCAAGACCGAGGCCATCAGCCAGGATGACATCGACAAGCTGTTCGACTGAAGCCTAATTCCTCTACCGCAATCCGTCTTCTCCGACTGCGTCATCCGTGGTCAGCCCGCCAACGCGCGGGAACGGCCGGCCGGAATCGGTAACGGCAACCACCACCACGATTTCATTGGCCCGCGGCGCATCTGCCAATCCGACCTCCATCCCATCGAAATGACTGCGCACATAGGCCGCGTCCTTGTGGCCGAGCGGCACGTCGATGCGTGCCCCCTGCCCGCCCAGCTTCTTGACCGACGGCACCAGGGCGGCGCCCTTCTCGACCGCCTTCCTGAGGGGTGCGCCGAGTTTGGGATGCAGGATGGCGGCGGCGTGTTCCCATTCGCCGTTCTCACCGACGATGGCGGCCTTGCCGTAACTCTCAGCCTGCTCCGGCTTGATGCCGAGCGCCTCGACGCACATCTCACCCAGCAACCCGCCAAGCTCGGCGCCGATATCCATCAGCCCATCTAGATTCTCGGTAAACTTGCCGGCAAAGGGGTTATCTATCACGGCAAGCGCCGCCGCCTTGCGCGTCGGCGCCTTCACCTCTCGGCCGATATCGGTGTGTGTCGTCTCGACGACAACCTGGGTTTTCCTGATCTTGGCCTTCATCTCAGCCAGTCCTCTCTGTTCCCGAATGCGTATTGCCGGCGATCAACCCGGCGGGAACGGCGCCGGCGACGCGGAAATGGCCCTGCAATACCAGCACCGCCGCCTGAATGTGTCCACCCCGTTCGGCGGCGTGCGCCCGAACGAGGCCGTTTTCCAACGCCGCCCTGACCGTTGCCTCATCGAGCGTGCCAACATCGGTCGTCACCGACCTGTCGCCAAGATCACTATCGGGATCGAGGAAGCGCGCCGGCGCGCGGATAATTGCCGGATGGTCGATATTGACCGCGTTGGCGATCAGGGTCGCCGCCACGTCGGCGGCGGCCGCGGTACCCGCCAGCACGGTGACGGAATCGGCGACGCCAAGCGAAAAGCTGCGCCCCTTCCAACCGCTGGTGGCCAGCCCGCGCGTTGGCTGTTCGGCGCCCAGCGCGCAGGTCGCGTCAAGCGCCGGCATATGATAATCCGCCACCAACCCGGCGGTCAGACTGGCGCCCGGCGACAGGTGAAAGGCGATATCGCCGCCATTGTTTACATAGGCCTTATCCAGATCACCCCCAGCGACCAGCGCGGCCAGCATCTCGTCGGCGACAGCCCCCGCGACCGCGGCCATCGGCGTTAAAAACAGCGCGCGATGCGGCCAGCAGGCGGCGACCATGCGGGTCGCCACCGAACCCGAGACGAGCGGCCGATCCTCACCCAGCGGCGCGCGCAGCAGGGGCAATTCTTTTACCAGCGTCGGCAAAATTTCGTTGAACCGCGCGCTTGCCCGGGCGTAGGCCGCCTCGACTTCGCGCGCGGCCCCGAACGCTTGAACGATCAGGTCGATCGGCCCATGCGACAAATGCAGCCGGCGCCCATCCGGCAGCATCCGTACGATGGCGCTTGTGTCAGCCACGCCCCCGACGCCGCGCT
>JAZFSB010000243.1:0-5375 GCA_036445935.1 Alphaproteobacteria bacterium
GCAACGACGGCCTCACCCATCGCCCGCAAAAGCTCGGTCGGGTCCCAGACCACCTGTTTCTTGTATTTTTCTTCTTTGCTCAAAACCAACAACCCAAATGTCGCTTTACTCGATTACAGGTGAGGCCCCTCAACCCACTTCAAAACCTAAATTTTAACCGTTTACAATCTGTTAACCCTTGTTAAACATTTTACAAAATCCAAGCCCTGCGAATGACGCACGGCGCGTTCAATGGCCGAGGCTGAAAAACCGCGCGATGCTGGCCTCCAACCGTTCGGTCAGTGTCGCCTGGTGTTCTTCCTGCTCGGCTTGCGAGCTGTCCTGCAGCTTCTCATCGTTGCGCAACTGCCGCTCGGCCAGAACCGTGCTCATGTAATCGACGATCTCGGGCCGCCGCTCTATCAGCACGGCCATGTCCTCCTTACGAATCTCGAGCACCAGCGAGTCCACCACGGGGATTACCGTGGCAGAGCGCGGCTCACCGGTCAGCAACGAAGCGTCGCCGAAGAACATGCCGGCGACCTGAGTGCCAACCAATACATTTTCGCCTGCTTCGTTCCTGATCCTGACCTCAAGGCAACCTTCCTTGACGACAAACATGGAATCACCCGCATCTCCCTGGCGCACGATGGGGATATTCTTGGGATAGACGTGCGGCACCAGTCCTTCGCGAAGCTGTTCCAACTCGTCATCAGCCAACCCCTCCAGCAACTGCATGCTCTTGAGCAGGCCGCGATCCTCCCTGGCCAGGTCGCGACCCGCCATGGGATGCGTGGCGCTGATTATTTCGACCCGGTTGCGCGGAATTCGTACGCCGGAAAGTTCAAGATTACGCAGCGCATTGCGCATCACCTGGTCGCGCAACGTCGGCATCCTGGAAAATTCGGGAACCCAGTAGCGTACCTCCCACACCACGCCGTTCTCGTTGTAATCATGGAGCAGCACGTCGGCACGGCGCGGCACGGCGATTGATTCGGGAACCTGGTTCACTGCCGACAGCAGAATGCGTTCGGCCTCGTGCGCCGGCACATCGTGGCCCAAGGTGATCTTGAACCGGTCGCGCCACAATTTCTCGGGCGCGTGGAAATTAGTAAACGGTGTTGAGGCGAGATAGGAATTGGGGATGACGACCATCACCTCGTCATTGGTTATCAGACGGGTCGCCCGCCAGTTCATCTCTACCACTCGCCCGATCTTGCCGTTGTCGAGTTCGATCCAGTCGCCGGTCTCGACCGGACGCTCGACCCCCAGCGCGATGCCGGTAAAGATATCGGCTATCATGCCGCGCAGCGCAAAACCGATGACGGCGATGACAATGCCGGACGCGGTAATCAGCCCGGTCACCGACACCTTCAGAACCATCGACAGCGCGACAATTCCGATCGCCGCCCAGACCGTGACGGTTGTGATGTCCTTGAGCAGCTTGGGAACGTAGCGGTGGTGGTGAGCTTCCTGCCAGCGATCCCAAAACAGGTAATTGAGCGACAGCGCCAGGGCACGCGCAACCGCCGCCCAGAACAACAGGCCCGAGGCGATGCGGACCGCATCCCGCAATGCCGGGCCCAATGCGATTCCGGTCTTCTGTTCGACCAGCGGCCAGTTGAACTGCAGAACTCCGAAGACCGCGCCCAGCAGAACCAGCACCACAATCTGGCGGAAGAAGGCAAGCGCGCTGATCGGGCTCGAGGTTGTTTCCGTAGTCATGGTCCACCGAAGCCGTGAAGAACGGACGCGGGCGAACCGGTTGATCCGCCGGCGCGTCCCGCGTTGGGGATAGTGTAGCCTGTGTGTCGGGTACAGCAAAAGCCGATGGTGTCTACATTGAAGGGTGCGAATTGACGGCGCGCGCCGCCGCCCCTACGGTTTGGCGCGCATTGCCACAACCGGGCGCCGTCCTTGCCATGAAACAAGCGGGCCATCCCCCCCTGTATTGCGCGCTGGCGCTGGCCGCGACGCTGATCCTGGCAACGGGGTGCGCGGCGCCACGCGATACCGCCAAGGGCTGTCCCAAGCCCGGCGACTGGATATCACCAGCAACGGCGGGCGTGCTGACGCCACGCGCGGTGCTGAACGCCGCCAGCCGCAACCGAATCGTTCTGCTGGGCGAATCGCATGCCAACAAAGAGCACCACCTCTGGCAGGCCTATATGCTGGCTGCCCTGCACGCACGCAATCCGAAGCTGGTCGTCGGGTTCGAAATGTTCCCGCGGGCGGCCCAGCCGGTATTGGATGACTGGTCGCGCGGCGCGCTGGGAGAAAAGGCATTTCTTGAAAAATCGGACTGGAACCGGGTGTGGAGTTTCGATGTCGCGCTCTACCGCCCGCTCCTGCATTTTCCGCGCCAACATCGTCTGAAAATGATTGCGCTCAATGTCGAGCGCGCGCTGGTATCGCGGGTCGGACGCGAAGGCTGGCAGGCGGTCCCCAAATCCGAACGCCATGGCCTCGGCGACCCGGCGCCGGCGAGCCGTGCCTATCGCCGCGCGCTGTTGGAAGTTTTCGCCGCGAGGGCGCATAGCGGCAAGACGCAGGGCAAGCCGGACCCAGAAGAGACCCTGAAAAGCACCGCCTTCAACCGCTTCGTCGATGCGCAGCTGACCTGGGACCGCGCCATGGCCGAGGCGTTGGCGCAGGCCAGCCGGGCACAGCCGGACGCGCTCATCGTCGGCATCGTTGGCAGCGGGCACATCCGGAACCATCATGGCATCCCGCATCAGCTAGCCGATCTTGGCATCAACGATGACTCGGTCCTGTTCGCGGTCGAGTCCGACGAGGCCTGCGGCGCGCCGGACGCCACGCTTGCCGACGCGTTGTTCGTCGTGGCGCCGGACGACGAAACCGCGACCGCACCGGCCCGGCCACGGCTTGGCGTGATGATCGCCGACGCCGGCGACGGCGTGCGCGTGCGCCGCGTATTACCCGGGACCGTCGCCGCCGAGGCCGGGCTCAAGGACGGCGACATTATCCTGTCCGCCGCCGGGTTCGCGGTACGCAAGACGACCGAGCTGATCGAGATCATCCTGCGTCAGGCGCCCGGCACCTGGCTGCCGTTGCGCGTCCGGCGCGGCGACGCCGAGATCGACGCCGTCGCCAGGTTCCCGTGAACACGCGCCGCATTGCCGCCATGGCCCTTGTGGCGGCATGGCTTCCCGCCGCTCATGCCGCCCCGCTTCATCACGCCGTCAAGGCCAGGCTCGATCCCGCGACCGGTGCATTGTCGCTCAGCGACACGATCACGCTTTCCGGACGTCGTCAGGTCACGCTCCGCCTGGCGCCGTGGCAACATATCGTGAGCGTGCGGCTGAACGGGCGCGAGGTCAGCCTGGCAACGCCACCGCGCCTCACCCTGCCCGATAACGGCCGACACCGGATCACAATGACCCTGCGAGGCCAGGTGCCGAACGCGCGGCGCGGCGGCGCGATGTCGGGTGCGGACGGCGCCTATCTGCCGGGGTTCGGTGGCTGGCTTCCCGATAGCGGCGATGCTCTGGTCGCGCACCGGTTGACGATCAGCGTGCCGGAACCGTACCGCGTCGTCTCCACCGGCCGGCGGGTCGCGGAAACCTCAACCAGTGGAACGCGCCGCGCGGTGTTCACCAGCGACCGCCCGAGCGAGCTGCCATCGCTTTTCGCAGGCCGCTGGCGGGTGCGCGAACGCAAGGCGGGCGCGGTCACGCTGCGCACCTATCTGCATGACGACATCGCGAAATTGGCAACGGTCTATCTCGACTCCGCCGACGCCTTTATCCGTCGCTATTCCGCTGAAATCGGACCCTACCCCTACCCCGCCTTCTCGATCGTTTCATCGCCACTGCCGGTCGGGCTCGGATTCCCGTCGCTCACCTATGTCGGGCGCATGGTGCTGCCGCTGCCGTTCATGCGCGGCCGGTCGTTGGCGCATGAGGTGCTGCATAGCTGGTGGGGCAACGGCGTCGCGGTCGATACCAGCACCGGCAACTGGGCCGAGGGGCTGACCACCTACATGGCCGATTATGCATTGGCCGCCGATCGCGGCGAGGCAGCGGCACGCGCCATGCGGACCGGTTGGCTGCGCGCCTTCGCCGCCCTGCCGGCGGCGCGCGACATCGCGGTGCGCGCGTTCCGCGTCAAGCGCCACGATGCGTCTCAGGTGATCGGTTACAACAAGACCGCCTTCCTCTTCCACATGCTGCGGGGCGAAATCGGCGAGGCCGCGTTCGCCGCCGGCCTGCGTGCCTTCTGGCGGGAACACCGCTTCCACGTCGCGGGCTGGAAGGATTTGCGCGCCGCTTTCGAACGCGAGGCCGGCCGCGATCTCGGGCAGTTCTTCGCGCAGTGGCTCGACCGGCCGGGCGCGCCTGAAATCAGCCTCGGGGCCGTCGCGGTGACGCCCGATGCCGATCGCCACCGGCTCAGCTTCGCGGTGCGCCAAAAGCCGCCTTACTATCGGCTGACGCTGGCCGCGCGCATCGTTACCGATAGCGGCGAACAAACGCGACGCATTGCCATCGATGGCGCGGCCACATCGGTGGCCTTCACGCTGGCCGCCAGGCCCCGCGCGCTGCATCTCGATCCGGGATTTGATGTTTTCAGGCGCCTGACTCCGGCCGAGACCCCACCCATCCTGCGCGACGTGACGTTGGCCGCCAACGCGACCTCGATTATCGCCGCCACGGGTTCAGCCGGTGGGGCGGCCCGCGCGCTCGCCGCCCGGCTGATGGACAGCACCACGCGCACTCTCGATGCGGCCGGAACCGGCCTGCCAAAAACGCCGCTGCTGATTATCGGCACCGATGGCGACGTGGCCCGGCTGCTGAAACGCACCGGGCTGGAGCCGGCCCCGCCGGAAATCGCGACTGGCGGCACCGCGCGCGTCTGGACCCATCGACGCCCCGAGGGGCTGCCGGTGTTGATCGTCTCGGCCAGTGATGAACGCGCGCTGCGCGCGCTGCTGCGCCCGCTGCCGCATTACACGCGGCGGAGCTATATCGTGTTCGATGGGCGCAAGGCGATCCGCCGCGGTATCTGGCCGCTCGGCGCGAGCCCGCTCAGCCGGACGCTGACCCGTTAGCACAGGCGTCGTTCATGCGACCTCGGTGACAAGCCCGCGTTTGGCGAGCGCCTTGATCAGCTTCCCCAGTTCCGCCTCGATATCGCCGCGCGCGCGCTCCGGGAACGCCTGGTGAAACAGATCGATCGCCTCATCGAGCGTAACGGTGTCGGCCAGCAACCGCCACAAGGCGGCCCCGGTCGGGTTGAGGTGATAGATCGCCTCGCCCTCGGTTTCGGCCAGATAAAGCGCGTCATCGATGCCGCGTTCGACAATGCCGGCGGCCCGTCGCCAGGCAATCGGGTTCGCGTCAACCATCGGCTGCCGCCTGACCCACGCCGAAGGT